>CAJWVX010000042.1 GCA_913048175.1 uncultured Flavobacteriales bacterium
AATCTAAGCTAACAGTAGAATCACAACCTGTAGCATTGGTCAGCAAATGAGTAGCGATATTGTTAGAAACATTGTATGTTACACCATTTATCCAGGTATAATTATCACAAGCTGTAATCAAATCTGTAGCACTGTTACCGTTATTAATGGTTAAATCTAAGCTAACAGTAGAATCACAACCTGTAGAATTGATCAGCAAATGAGTAGCGATATTGTTAGAAACCGTGTATGTTACACCATTTGTCCAAGTGTAATTGTCACAGGCAGTAATCACATCCACACTGGTATTAGAGTTATTGAGAGTTAAATCTAAAGTAACTGTAGAATCACATCCAGCAGCATTGGTAAGCACATGGGTAGCGATATTGTTAGAAACCGTGTATGTTACACCATTTATCCAAGTATAATTATCACAGGCAGTAATCACATCCACATTGGTATTTGAGTTATTGAGAGTTAAATCTAAAGTAACTGTAGAATCACAACCAGCAGCATTTATAAGCACATGGGTAGCGATATTGTTAGAAACTGTGTATGTTACACCATCTATCCAAGTATAATTATCACAAGCTGTGACGATATCGTTACTTGTATTTGTGCAAGGTGTAGCAATTGCTGTAATTGAAAAATCATCAATGTAAAAATCATAATCTTCGAGATCATCAGATATACCATCACTAGCCAATAGGGCAAAACGTACTGTTCCTGTATACGTACTGAGGTTAACTGTTGGTATTGGAGTTCCGTTATTACTTGGTGTATTAGAGGTGTTCCATTGATATAAACTAATCCAGCTTACGCCATAGTCTGTGCTAATTAAAAGGTCTACTTGATCGTCAGAGCCCATGTTGCTTGGAGTGCTCACGTTCCAATCTGTAACTGCGGCATACAAATTTAGTTCGTATGATCCTCCACTCAGGTCAAAATCGGGTGATATCAACCAATGATTGGAATTAAAAAAATAAAGGTTCACCTTCGCGCTGGTGTCTCCAGGGGTATTGATGTAATAATCTGACTCCCAGCTGCTGACTGTTCCAGTAGGTCCAGTAAGTAAAGGGCCTGATGCTTCTGACCAATACTGTCCAGGGAAGTTTGCAAAATCATTCAGATAATCCGGTACTAACGGAGCTACTAGTGTCGTGAAAGAAAAAGGGCCAGTCCAGGTACTTGTATCTCCAGGCGCGCACAAAGCTGCAACGTAAAAATCATAAGTAGAAGTTGGGCTTAAACTAACTAGGTTAAAAGAAGTGTCTAGAGACATTTGTTCAATTCCTGTACCAGGGATAAATCCAGAGATACCATATTCTATCTGCCAATTGATTGCACTTCCAGTTTCACTCCATGAAACAGTTGCAAAATCCAAACCAAAATTGGAAGCTGAAAGGTTGTCGGGAGCGGTACAAGAAGCTGAGGCTGTCAAAGCAACATCATCAATCAACCAGTTATCGCCATCGTCTTGTTCCAAAACAAAAGCAACATAAATAGGAACCCCTTGATAGGCAGTTAAATCAATCTCTTTAATGGTATAATAATAGGTAAAATCTGTCTCATCCTGAGTATCAACTAATGTAAAATCGGAATGCGTAGTTTGTGACCCCGTTGAGATAAATACTTTATAAACCGATCCGTAATTAGTGGTATAGGATTGTCTCTGCATAAAGGTTAATAAATTTGAGGCAGGTGTGGGTGTAAATTGAGGGGTAACTAACCAATCTTGAGCTAAACCACCAGTTACATTCTCATATTTAGCATATGCCGCTTGGGCACCTGAATTTGCAATAATACCAGCGTTCCACTCTTGAGCAGTTCCTAAACCATTAGCTCCAGCGTATTTAACCCAGCCTGGTGGAGGTACCGTAGATTCAAACCCCTCGGGAAATTGAGCGAATAAGGTTGATGTTGTTAATAATAGGATAAGGGTAAGAACTTGTTTAAAGATTTTCATAGCTTAGGTTTAAAGAATTCTTTATCATTTATGAAAAGTCTATGCCAGAGCTTTATAAATTGAATTTATTCAGTACTGCCCTAGTTTTTAATGAACCTATTAATTATAAAATAACTCCAAAATGAGAAGTGAGTGTCATTTTGGGAAAAACTAAAGTTTTTTATCCAGAAGGAAAGTGGACTTTTGGCAAACGTTTAGTTTATGGTTTTATAGGGTGATTTAAAAGTGCATATTTTCTTTTAGCTAAGTAGCTAAAACTTTGGCTTTGGGGATTAACTTTTTCTGATAAAATGTCAAAAAAAAGTTTTGGCGGAGTTTATTAATTGTTTGAAATTACTACGAACTATTTTACAAAATATATATGATACTAACAAATGTTTTATACCTATGGTTTGTGATGGGATAATTGATCTTTATACATAATGTGATTTTCAGAAGTAAAAACGTTCTTTCTTTTTAAGAACAAGGTTGTATGAATATGATGCTGATAAAGGACAAATGCTCAATCCAATTCATGAACGATAATAAAATTTCTTTTTTTGACTGAGGGTTTAACTGAACACCAAAAGGTGTAGGAATAAATACAAAGGGAGAATAGAGTTCAATTAAACAGAATGATAAATCATTTTTTTTGATTCAAAAGAGCGAGAATAACTAAATGTTAAAGCATTTAGGGACCGAATAGCTTCTGCTCTTGGAGAATAAGTGAAAGGTTCATTGTTGCATTTAGCTTTAAATTTTGAAATTGCTTCAAAATGAATAAATACTGACAAATCCAACCTTAGCCATTTTTCTTGTCAATTTATAAAATATAACCCCATACCATAACCATCCCTATTCGGCTTTAATCCTTTGGTTTTTATTTATTTTTTCATAGAATACCAATTTATAGTGATTGATTTTAATAATTTTTTTCACTTCATTTGTATTAATTAAATTTAGTTTAAATTAAAATTAAGATAATGCATTTTAGAATTGAAAAAGATACAATGGGTGAGGTACAAGTACCTTCTGATAAATATTGGGGAGCACAAACACAAAGATCTATACAAAATTTTACAATAGGTTCCCCCGGATCTATGCCTAAAGAAGTTATACACGCTTTTGGTTATTTGAAAAAAGCGGCAGCATTAACAAATAACTTACTTGGTGTATTATCAAAAGAAAAAAGTGAATTAATTGCTAAAGCATGTGATGAAATAATAGCAGGAAAACTTGATGATCATTTCCCTTTAGTAGTTTGGCAAACAGGTTCTGGAACGCAATCCAATATGAATTCTAATGAAGTGGTCGCTAATAGATCACATGTAATTTTAGGTAACGAACTAGGTAAAGGTTCTTGTTTGATACATCCAAATGATGATGTGAATAAATCACAATCATCAAATGATACATTCCCTACAGCAATGCATATTGCTGCCTATAAGAAGTTAGTTGATGAAACAATCCCAAAAATTAGCTCACTTAGAGATGTCTTAAATCAGAAATCCGTTGAAATGAAAGATATAGTGAAAATTGGACGTACTCACTGGATGGATGCAACGCCATTGACTTTAGGACAAGAATTTTCTGGATATGTTGCCCAATTGAATTATGGACTTAGAAGTTTAAAAAACTCACTATCACATTTATCTGAATTAGCTTTGGGAGGAACAGCAGTAGGAACTGGTCTTAACACTCCAGAAGGCTACGATGTAGCTGTAGCAAATAAGATAGCTGAACTGACTGACCTACCTTTTGTTACTGCTCCTAATAAATTCGAGGCTTTAGCGGCACATGACGCTATAGTTGAGTCGCACGGAGCATTAAAACAGTTAGCTGTTAGTTTAACTAAAATTGCAAATGATATCAGATTATTAGCATCTGGTCCACGTTCGGGAATTGGAGAAATTTCAATTCCATCAAATGAACCTGGGTCATCTATTATGCCAGGAAAAGTAAACCCTACACAGATTGAAGCCTTAACGATGGTATGTACTAGAGTAATGGGGAATGATACAACAATTTCGATAGCTGGAGCTAATGGTCATTTTGAACTTAATGTTTTCAAACCCGTGATGATTGACGCCTTTTTACAATCTGCCACTCTTCTAGGAGATGCTTGTGAATCCTTTACAAAACATTGCGTTATAGGTATCATACCAAATCATAGTAGAATTAAAGAGCACTTAAATAATTCGTTGATGTTAGTAACAGCTCTAAATCCTCATATTGGTTATGAAAATGCTGCAAAAATCGCAAAAAAAGCTCATGATGAAAATTCTACCTTAAAGGATGCTGCTCTTGGTTTAGCTCTATTAACTGAAGAACAATTCGATCAATGGGTTGTGGCTTCTGATATGATTGGTTCACTTAAATAAGAAGTTTTGGAAATACTTGAAATCATAGACCTGAGAGATAATTTACCTTCAGATGCAGTGGATCTCCTCAAGAAAAAGCTAGGAAAAAAATCAAATTCTGACGGACTTTGGTTTGTAACAGATTATGAACCCATTGAATGTTATCACCTCCTTATGAAAGAAGAGTATTTATTCCAAACGTTTATAATAGCTGATAACGAATTTAGAGTTTTTGTGGGTGCTAGATGTTATTGATATCGTTTTAGCAAAGATTACTAAAAGTAAAAATTGTTGTCATTTTAAGGTATTTCCTCAATCAGGTAGCTGAAATTCTTGATTTACAATTCTTTTTAGATTATTGCGTGTTGCTTATAATGAAGTACAACGAATGCCTAAACTGTGTTTCAACGTAGTTTAGGCATTCGTTGTGGCACGTTTATAAACGTTGCTTGAACACTTAAAAGTAATAATTTTTGTGAGGCTTCCCAAGCTAAATAGTGCCAAATAAGTAAAGCCTTACCAAGCCCAAAGGAAGAGTGCAGCTTGCTAAATACTTACTAGAAACTGCTAACAAAAATTATGGCACTAACTCACCAAATTCACAAGAACTTAAAACAGTTTGCAACCAACATGCAATATTACAGAATGTTGCCACACGTTATTTATTCTCAATAGTTGTGTTTGGGAGTATTTTTTTTATGTATTCAATGTAATCATTTGAGAAATTATTACCTGAAAGTCTTAGGGTTTTTAATTTTCGTAGACGACTAATTTGCTTAGGTAATTCAGAAAGAGAATTATCTGAAAGATCTAAAATTTCAAGCTTTTTTAGCGCTCCAATTTTAGTTGGAATTTCCTGTATCGATTGAGAGCTTAAGTCGAGAAAAACCACTCTTTTTTTAAAGCTTTCTACTGATTCGATATTCGTATAAACTCGATTCTCTATATTAGATTCGGTATAAACTGATTTCAAATTATAACAATCGGATGAACCAATTTTAAAGTCATAGCCTATTAAAGAGTTTATTACGCCTTTTTTATTTAGTTCAACTTGCAAATTATGTATATCAAAATCCATAGTATGTAAGGATCCTCCTGTTTCTTTAGCAATATGTAAGTATTGTGGGTTTATTCCCCACATATTATTATAACCGCAAATTATCACTCTAACAGGCTTATCAATGTATTCTAAAAGCTCCATATCTCTAACGCAAGCATTATTGTCAGCTATTAATATTATTTCAGAATGCATTGGATATTTTTCAATTCCTTTTAAAATACCTTCAATATCATTTTCAGGGCCATCACCTCCTTCACCTTTTAACATAATAAGTTGATAAAGCTTAATTATTTTATCAATGTTGTCTGCTTTCTCAAAATAAATGCCACCTGTTTCGCCTAATTTTTTTGACTTTGTTGGTTTTAAGTCTCCATCATTAAATAATGTAAAATATTCAAGTCCAGAGGTTTTAAAGTTCAGCGCATGCCACAAAAGAGCTTGAGCACCATGTTGATACATACTACCAGTCCAATCTGCAACAATTAAGGCATTTTTCCATTTCCTATTTCGGTCAAAAACTGTATATACAATAGTGTCATTATTACTACCGTAGGTTCTAATAAATTGTTTTATAATATCTATTTGAGTTTTTAAAAAATCAGGAGAAAATTCAGTTGCGACTGAATCCTTTAACAATTCTTCAAAATAGTTGATTATGATCTCCGTTTTATCTAAAGGGTTTCTGCCTTTTGTATCTAACAAAATATCTTCTGGGAAGTCGTTAAATTCTATAATAGTCTCAATAACTCCGGAAGCATAGTTTATGCTATGACTTGCTAAATTGGAAACCTTAGGAGCATCTATTAGTTTTTTATATTCAATTATTATTCCGTGAAATAATGAATCAACCTGTATTTCATTTTTACAATTAGTATGAAGAATAATGTTCCAATTAATTAATGAATTATTTAATAAAGGGTCTATTAGGAATAAGTTTTTTAATCGATTGAATAATAATTTATGATTCATCGAATATCCATTTTTCCTAATCGGATATTTTGAGAAGACAATACTTATCGAATTTACTTTAACTTCTTCTTTTATGGATTCCCAAGAATCAGGATTTAAGTATTTAGAGCTTCGTAATCCATTTTTTAGAATTATTCTGTTATTGGTGTCAATTTCAAAGTTTGAAGTTTCTGTTATTTGAAATGATTTTTCAACATTTGCACCATACTTATTTATGTTGTTTAATATTTCATCAGAAAACTTCTCTTGAGCAAGAGTGGAGGTTGTAATTAGCAAGCAACAAAAAGTGATAAATTGTTTTATTTTCTTCACTAAATATTTTGGTTTATGTGTGGCAACGTTTTATATGCTAAGTGTTAGCGTAGTTTGTAGTTGTTTACAAGATACAAAAAAGAGTTTTATAATTTTAAAGCTCTTTTTTAACCCGAAGGATAACAGTTAAAGATTTGAACCGTAACGCATTGAAAGAGGAGTGATCTCAATTTAATATATTTGAACTTTACTTTAGAGCACTATTGAAGGCTTCGACACCTCCTACAATTGGTAAATTTAAAGTAGTTGAGTCTAAGTTTATTGTAAGTTCAGTTCCAGGTTTAGGCCAAAGGGTAAATTCTTTATCACTTGAAAATATCATCAAACCTATTTGTTGGCCTTTAGGAATAATTTGATCATCAGGCATTAAATCAAAAGTTACTTCATAAAATTTTCTAGCTTCTAAAGGTTCACCTTTTGTAATAGAACTATGGTTTTGAGGGTCTGCCCAACCACGTGTAATAATATTATCAGTAATCTTAGATTTCCTTTTTTTATTCCAAGGCAATGAAACTAACCAAACTGAAAGATTTGCTTTAGGCTTATTACAACTCATATTAACTGTTACTCTTGTTGTTCCAGAAATGTGAATATCTTTAGTTAAAGTCGGTGTTAAATATATTAACCTATGAGTTGTAGATTCAGCTTGCGCTAATGAACCACCAGTAAAAGAATAATTATCAATAATTTTTTCGGTTCCTTGATGTTTAGTTTTTTCAGAATTTAAGGTGCCTTTTGTAGGGGCGCCAGAAGTCAGGTATAATGTTACATCAGCTGATTTAGGGTTAGGGTATTCTTTATATGGAGTAGGATTTTCTCTTTTATCGTTTTCACGAACTATCCATGCTCGAGCATCATTTTCAACGCCATTTTCTACTCCATGCAAATAACGTGTAAACCATCTATTCATCATTTTCATTGGTGGTGGTCCACCGTGTCCATTCTGATGATAAAATATTTGAGAAGGCAATCCTTTATCTTTTGCCGCCTTATATATTCTATAGCTATGTTCTGGCATCACATTCCAATCATTAAAACCATGAGACATTAATAATGCGGCTTTCATAGGAGCCATATCATTTAAATAATCTCGACCAGCCCAGAATTCATTATAGTCTCCAGTGATTCTGTCCATACCATTTTTCATTTCAATATCTCTTACGTTGGCATTATTGTAGGCACGCTTTGATTCTTCACCACTATGAATAAAATCGTATAGTACGTCAATGTCTTCACCCAAATACCCTCCAGGAGATCTTACCAATCCATTTGATCGGTAATAGTGATAATATGAAGTGTTGGGTGCTATTGGTATAATTGCTTCAAGTCCTTCAACTCCTGTAGTTGCAGCAGCCAATGGTATTGTCCCATTGTAAGATGTTCCGGTCATTCCTACCTTTCCTGTAGACCAGAAAGCATCAACTTTTTTATTGGCATCTATTGAAGCATAACCAGGAATACGTCCGCACAACCAATCAATTACTGCTTTTGGCGCTAAAGATTCGTTATCTCCACCAACTGTTGGAGATCCTTGTGATAGTCCAGTTCCAGGAGAGGACGAGTGTACCACAATGTATCCTCGTGGAACCCATTTTTTAATGTGAGAATTGGAAATGATAGGTCTTTCGCCAGTTCTAACAACTTCTGGGTGTGCACGCTCTTTCGCTGGCTGACCTAGTTCATGCTTAACATCCCACATAACACCATCAACATCAGGCGCTACACCAGCAAAATATGGACTAGAAACATATATAATTGGTAATTTAAGACCTTCTGTATCTGTCTGATAAGGTCTAGTTACTGCAACATGCATTCTGTCTAATTTTCCATCTCCATCTGTGTCAAACTCGGTTTCAACCCATAGATCATGTCTAATCCACTTTTTAGAATCTTCAAATGCGGGAACAATCTGTGCCTCTCCATCTAAAAAAAATGGAACAGATTTTTCAGTTGTTTGAGCATTTACCGAAAAAATAGGAGTAATTGCTATTGTTAAAAGAAGGATTGATTTGTTTAGTTTTCTCATATTTTCTTGCCTAAGAATCAGCTAAAGAAGAGGTGTCCTTATAGTTTGATTTGTTCGGTTAAAAGTACAAAAAAAGAGTCCCGAAATAATCAGGACTCTTTTTTAAGAAACTCCATGAATAGGAGGGGCTCAATTGTTTACTAGTTTAATACAACTGTTTTAACACTTGATTGATGTGTTGTTTTAACGTGTATAAAATAGGTTCCTTTGCTTAATGCAGAAATATCAAATTGATAATTGTTTAGTTCAAATTTGTTTTGAAAATAATAAGTTTTTGCAGTCGCACCAGTTACATCGTTTACTGTAACTACAACTTTACCCATATCCTTTGTTAAGTCCATTTTAAAAATTCCATTGTTAGGGTTTGGGAATAGGTCTATTTCAAAATTTTCTTGTTCTGTTATACCACTAAGCCCTGTTGCTAAAGGAGAATTACTAAAACTAATAATGTAAGCACCAACTTGGTAAAACGGATTGTAACCTGCATTACAATCACTACAAGTTTGTCCAGACCCTGTTGGAAGTCCTACATAACATGATGGATTGTTTGGGTGACATAGATCTTGATAAGATGTTTTAAAGACATAAGAAAAATCGAATGGCGCATTACCAATTTGCGGAGTTAAATCATAGGTATGTGGTGGGGCAATTGCACCTGGACACCAACCGGCTCTGTTGTATTGCCATGTTCCTGCTTGTCCGGTACAATTGTCAGGATTTGGATTACACGTATTCCATAAATACTGGGAGTAAGTAGATGCTCCATTAATATGGAAGTTATGAGTTGCATTATAAAACTCTGCGGCATTGTTGGTGTTGTTGTTTCCCCAACCATGCCCTGTTGTAGTTAATCTGAAAGTAGCTTTTTGAACATTAGGACTAAAATCTACAGATACAGTGTCGCAAGGTTGCAAGTTAGTTGGGTTACCAAAATTGTAGCTTCCATGCCATATTTCTTGAATATCAGAATATAAATAAAGAGGAGTTCCTGCAACATAGTCTAAATCTAAATGGATATCCCATCCACCAGTTCCCCAAGTATCAATAAACATTCTTAATTCAATATCACCATGTAATAAAGAAGCATAATCCGTTACATCAATACTGTGGTTACAAGCAACTCCATAAGGAGTAATATACCTGAATAACTCCATCCATGTTCCATCTGGAGCTTTATATTCTACGTAAGCCAATCTATCCCAATCATCACAAGCACCTGTAACTGGAGCTCCAGGACATGTTACTGAGAAGTTTGCAATTATCTGATCGTATGCTCCAATAGATTGGGGTAAAGTATAATTTCCATAAAAGGTTCTGTTTGCTCCCCATCCGAAGGCAACAAGATCTCCATTAAATGTTTGAACGTTTTGTGTAGAAGCAGTATTAACAACATTAACATTTACAGTGTCAATTGTGATATTTCCATTACTTGATGTTGCTTTTGCATATACGTTATAATTTCCTGTTGATGCAGGAGTCCACCATGCAAAGTAGTAGCCGTTTTCTTGAGTAGTAGTTATAGGTGTTCCGTCAATTTCAAATTCTATATTAGTTATTGAAAGTTGAGTTGGTTCGTCTGTTGTTGCAGAAGCATATAGCGGGTAGGCATTTAAAACAGGCATTTCAATTGGGTAAGCATCTGTTAGCTTAGTTAACACAGCTGGATAAATTGTGTTTAAATCTAAAACATAAAATGATTGTGTTGTAGATACAGGATTGAAAGTCGCGTCACCTAATTGTTCAGCCTTAACTACTACAGTACCTTGTGTTCCTGTTAAAGTAATTGTACTGTCTGTTACTGTTGCTGGCCCAGATATTATTGAATAAGTTACTACCATTCCTGTACTAGCTTCTGCATGAGCTAAAAAAGGAGCATCTGAAGAATATTTATCAGAAATAGGATCGAATGTAATTGTTTGGTCTGAAGCAGGGTCAAAAGCATATGCTCCATTCATTAAAGTTCCAGTATGTCCATTGCCACTAATGTCTGGAAAACTTGTGCCAGTTGTATTCTCAAAATCCCATGAGGCAATTAAATTGGCTTCATTTCCAACTAACGAGGCTGTTGTAATATCTGTGGCAACTTCTCCGGCTGTTAATGCTGATGACCAAAATCTAATTTCATCAAGATCACCATTGTAATAAGTGTTACTATTTAAGTCAGTTCCAAAATGTAAATTTTCAGAATTGGAGCAACCATAAATGCTAATTAATACGTGACTAAAAGATTGATCTAAAACACCATCTACATAAGTTTTACTTGTTTTATCAGTTGTGTTCAATACATAGGCAACATGATGCCAGTTTCCATCGCTAATATTTATTGCTCCAGCAGCAGGTGAGATGGTTTGATTAACTGTATTTTCTACATCTGCTAAAAGGCTTCCAGTTCCTGATTTACTCATTAATTCATAACCAGCATTAGCTGCTAATCGTTTATCAATAAATCTAGAATCTAATGATAGATCACTTGATCTAACCCAGCAGGTAATACTAAAGTCTTCTGCAACATCAATATCTAAATCACTATGATCTATTATTTCTGTGTAATCATCTATCCCATCTAGTTTTAGATGCTTACCATTTTGAGCTGATAGACTGCTAATGATAATTGTAGAGAGTAGGATTAAACTGCTTTTTAATAAATATTTCATAGCTAAATTGATATAATGTATGATTAGTATAGTATGTGAAATTAAGTGATTAATTTAAGATACACTAATAAATAAAGGGTACAGAAATATTATAAAGCCCTTTTCTAGTGAGTATTAGAGATGCTTAACCTGTTTATATTGGTGTAATTAGTTGAGCCGTCAAAAAAAGTGTAATCATATTTTATAATAGTTAAAAATGCTGTAGTTATATCTTGAATGATAATGGCTGATAATAACATTGTTTTACTACTATATAAAAATTGCTTTGTAGATGTATGGACATCATTTTTAGAATATTGAATCTCTAAAACATTTCCAATTTCGTCATAAGAATAAGTTTCTGTAATCTTTTTATCTTTAGAAATGTTAGTGAATATATGTTTTTTGAAAAGTCTACCGTACTCGTCATATTCGTAGGTTAATTTTTTTTTATTGTTCCCGATAATAAATTTAGAATACTCTTCTGTAAGATAACCTAGGTTATCATATGTATTAGTTTGTGTTTTAAATTTAATACCATAACTATTATAAAATGTTTTTTTTGTTTGTTCTTTCCCGAAGGTTTCATGTGAAAAACTATCAGTTTTAATAGTGTATTCTTTTTTAAGTTCGAACTTGTTTTTTGATTTCAGTTTGTTTTCGTCTCTGTAGTACGTTTGAGTATTTATGTTTTTCTTATTGTCATATTGATAACGGTAGGAGTAAAAACCATCTCCGTCACTTTTTCTTTTCAATTTAATGTTGCCTTCACTATTATAATCGTAAAAAGTAGCTGATGTATCTTTTTTGCCATTTGAAAGAATACTTGAGTACTGCGTTTTTAGCATTCCATCTTCATTAAACGAGTAGTATGATTTTAGCCCTTTTGTTCTGATGATATCTTTAACTTTTTTAAAGGAAATTGTACCAGAAATGGTTTTAATACTATTTGCTTTTATAAATTTTGTGTTAAAAAAAGGTAAATCACTAAATAATGGTTGATTTACCCCTAATATCTGTCCGTTACTCATTATAGAGCAGCAGATAATAAATAGAAGAGGGATAAAACGTTTCATTTTGTAAGTAAATTTTATTTAGATACAATATTAAGGAATGTAAGAGTAGAAAAGGAAGCGTTATTGCAGCTCTTTATTAACGGGTAATTGTTTGGAAATCAAAATATTTTACTTCTTCATAAACCATTTCAATACCTTCTCTTAAGTTGATATTGTGCTTCCAGCCTAAAGTGTTAATTTTAGAGACATCCATAATTTTTCTTGGAGTTCCATCAGGTTTTGAAGAGTCAAAAGTTAGTTCACCTTCAAATCCAACTACATCTTTAATTGTAAGTGCAAGATCTTTTATAGTGATATCAGTTCCAGTACCAATATTAACGATTTGTTCACTATCGTAAGTTTCCATAAGAAAAACACACGCTTTAGCAAGATCATCAACATGTAAAAATTCTCTCATTGGAGCTCCTGTACCCCAAAGTTCAACACTGTCTAAATTGTTGCTTTTAGCTGTAATAAATTTTCTTAAAAGAGCAGGCAGAACATGGGAGTTGCTTAAATCATAATTATCATTAGGACCATAAAGGTTTGTTGGCATGGCAGAAATGAAATTACAACCATATTGTTGTCTATAAGCTTCGCACATTTTTATTCCAGTAATCTTTGCAATGGCATAAGGCTCGTTGGTCTGTTCTAATGTGTCAGTTAAAAGGTATTCTTCTTTTAGCGGCTGAGGAGCCATTTTAGGATAAATACAAGATGATCCAAGGAAAAGTAATTTGGTTACTTTGTTTATATAAGATGCGTGAATAATATTAGATTCTATCATTATATTTTGATAGATAAAATCTGCCCTAAAAATGTTATTTGCTTGTATGCCACCAACTTTGGCTGCAGCCAAATAAACATACTCTGGCTTTTCAGTGCTAAAGAAATCGTTAACTGCCTGCTGGTTTGTTAAATCTAATTCAGATGATGTTTTAAAAACTAAGTTGTTAAAACCATCTGCAATAAGTTTTCTTACAATTGCAGAACCAACCATTCCTCGATGGCCAGCAATATAGATTTTAGAGTTCTTATTCATTTTGTTGTAGAGTATCATATCCGCCTTCCTTTAAGTATTGATCTTGTCTGAAAAGTTTAAGATCTGCTTGAACCATATCTTTACAAAGGCTTGCTAAATCATGAGTATGTTCCCAGCCCAAATCTCTTTTAGCTTTTGATGGATCTCCAATTAATAAATCTACTTCTGTTGGTCTAAAGTACTTTTCATCAATTTCTACAACAATTTCACCAGTTTCCTTATTTGTTCCTTTTTCGTTGATTCCTTCTCCTGTCCATTCTATATCAATTTCAGCTTCTTTAAAAGACATTGTAACAAAGTCTCTAACTGTTGTAGTTGTTCCAGTTGCCAATACATAGTCTTCTGCAACATCTTGCTGTAACATTCTCCACATTCCTTCAACGTAGTCTTTAGCATGACCCCAATCTCTTTTTGCTGAAATATTTCCTAAATAAATCTTCTTTTGAAGACCAAGGGATATTTTTGCAACTCCTCGTGTAATTTTTCTTGTCACAAAAGTTTCTCCTCTTAATGGGCTTTCGTGATTAAAAAGGATCCCATTACATGCATACATGTCATAAGCTTCTCTATAATTTTTTACAATCCAAAAAGCATAAAGCTTAGCAACAGCATAAGGACTTCTAGGGTAAAATGGTGTAGTTTCTGATTGAGGAACTTCCATTACTTTTCCATATAATTCTGAAGTAGAAGCTTGGTAGAATCTAGTTTTCTTTTCTAATCCTAGTATACGAATAGCTTCGAGTAATCTAAGAGCTCCAGTTGCATCTGCATTAGCAGTATATTCTGGAGTATCAAAAGATACTTGAACATGAGACATTGCTGCAAGATTGTAGATTTCATCTGGTTGAACGTTCTGAACTATTCTAATAAGATTAGTTGAGTCAGTCATGTCTCCATAATGAAGAACAAATTTTACATTATCTTCATGTAAGTCTGTATACAAATGATCAATTCTATTGGTATTAAACATAGAACTTCTTCTTTTAATACCATGAACCTCATAGCCTTTACTCAATAATAGTTCAGCTAAATAGGCACCATCTTGACCTGTAACTCCTGTAATTAATGCAACTTTGCTCATAAATTTTATTTGTTGCAATAATACGAATAAATCAAGTAAAAAGGAAGGTTTTCTGTTGTATAAAAAGAGGGTTGCTATAGTAATAGCAACCCTCTTTTTTATCTTTTTTAAAGATTATTCTTCGTCATAATCAAAGTAAACGGCAGTCATGTCTCTATACTCCATTGAATTTGAAGGGAAATTTTTAACATAAACTTGTATAAGTCTAGTATTTTCATCGTAAAATATTGGCATGTTTGCGGCATCATCAACAGCGATTTGATCTACTTGTCTGAATAACTCAAATCGTTTTGTTTGATCAACTTCTCTAAGAGCAATGTTAAATAATGAATCAAACTTAGTGCTTTGGTAACGAACAGAGTTTACGTATGATCTTTCCGAAATTCCATCAGGAACATGTCCTCCGTATAATAAATTTAAGAAGTTTTCTGGATCTGGATAATCTGCAATCCATTGAGATCTCCAAAAGTTAGATTTTCCTGTTTCAACATTTTCTAATAATTGAGACAGCTGCATTTGTTCAATTTTGACATTTATTCCTAGGTGTTCATTTAACATCTTCTGAACAACTTCAGCAATTTGAACGTTTCTATCTCCTCCTCCTGGATTAATATGTAAAGACATTTCTGGAAAATATTTTCCATTTGGAAATCCTGCTTTAGCCATATGCTCTTTGGCTTTTTCAATATCAAATTCATAACCTTTAACGTTTTCGTAATCATAACCTTTAAAAGGCGGAACGATACCATGTGTTGCAGCTCTTCCTTCTCCTTGTAGTGTATATGTAACTATTGATTCTCTATCAATTGCATAGTTAAATGCTTTTCTTACGTCAATATTATTGAAAGGTGCTAGCTTGTTTTGAAATCCTAAATAATAGACACTAAGAGCAGGCACAACTTGCATTACGTATGGTCTGTTACCGCCCTTTTTAGCATCTTCTAATTCTCCAACTACTTCACCAATCATTTCTAGTGGTAAACGATATACTAAGTCTAAATTTCCTTTTTTAAATTCTAATAACTCAGCTTTTTTTTCTTTGTTAAAAGTAAATTTAAGCCCATCTAAATATGGTAATTGATTACCATATTCATCAGACTTCCAGTAATTAGGGTTTCTTTCTAGAATTACAGTTTCAGACTCTTTAATCATTTTCGTTCTAAAAGGGCCAGTACCAACAGCATTGATTCTTAGCTCAGAAGCATATGTTTCAACAGCTTCTTTTGGGTAAACTACGGTAGCATTGTGGGCTGCGATATTTAAAAATCCAGCGAATGAATAATTTAAATCTATTTTAAGCGTATAATCATCTATAACTACAACTCCAGAAACACCACCTTCTAAAGGTGTTTTGTTGTTCACTGATTCGTGATATTCATTAGCACCTTTCACCCTGTCTTTTAGTAAAGGGTACATTTGATTGGTAGGATCAGAAACACAAATTCTATCAAAGCAATACTTAAAATCAGAGGCAGTTACTTCTCGACCTTTTCCTTCATCAAAGCAACTGTTGTCGTGAAATTTAACTCCTTTTGCAAGGTGAAATGTATAAGATGTAGCATCTTCATTTACTTCCCAACTTTTAGCTAATGAAGGGATAATGCTTAAGTCTGCTTGATCAAACTTTACTAAACCTTCAAATATTTGAGAAGCAATTCTATTCTCCAAAGCCATTGTAATGTTCAACGGATATAAACTTCTGAAATCTTCATTTTCATTCATTTTAAAAACACCACCGTATTTAACTCCACCTAATGCAGTTTGAGTTTTCTTTTCAGTTTTAGCTTTGTCTCCACCACAGCTATATAAAATGACTGCTGCTCCTACAAGTAAAAAGATTAATTTTTTCATATTTCAATGTAAATTTTTAACGTACTCACAAATATAGGTATTACAATATAAAATCCTAAATAAAGTTAACTAAACTCTTGTTTTCGCTGCTTTTGTGATTTTAATAGATAATTAATGATAACGCAATAAGGATTTATCTATTCAATATTTAGATCATTTAAGAGTTAAATTAATCCTCCTACACAAATAGTATATTTGTGTGTTATTTACCGATTAAATAAATTGAAACTTTTTTATACAATAACATTTATTATTTGCGCTGGATTTTCTCAAAATTTGGAAGCACAAAATATTACAAATGTTCGACAACAAGTTTTTATCTTAGATAAAGATACTTTTCAGATTGATAGTCTTAGCCTTGTTCCAAATTCTGAAATTATTTTTATTTCTAACACGTCACTTACTCAAGATAAATATGAAATTGATTATGCTCTTGGAATATTCATTCTTAGAGATGAGGCATTAAGAGGTTGTCAAGTTTCTTTAACTTATAGGGTTTTGCCTCTGTCTTTGAGTAAGACTTATGAGCATAAGCAGATTTCTAATGTAGATGTAGAAAATAAAATTTCTAGGAATCCCTTTTTATTTGAATATTCACCTGAAGAGGAAGATATATTTTACTTAAATGGTTTAAATAAAAGTGGAAGTATCTCAAGAGGAGTTGTGTTTGGAAATAATCAAGATTTAGCAGTAAACTCTAGTTTAAATCTCCAACTTTCTGGTCGTATTAGTGATGATGTTAGCATTTTAGCTAGTATATCTGATGATAATATACCAATACAGGCTGAGGGAAATACTCAGCAATTACAAGAGTTTGATAGAGTTTTTGTTCAGTTATTTAGTGATTCCTGGAAATTAACTGCTGGAGATTTTTACTTGAAACGCCCTGAAAGCTATTTTATGAATTTTAATAAAAAAGTTAAGGGTGGAAGTTTTGAAATCAAAATGAAAACAAGTAAGAAGAATGAGTTTAATACTATGCGTCCAATTATAAGTGCTGCAATATCTAAAGGGAAATTTGCACGAAATAAAATTCAGGGTGTAGAAGGTAATCAAGGGCCTTATAGAATGACAGGTGCCGAAAATGAGACTTTTATTATTATTTTATCTGGAACAGAAAAAGTTTATGTTGATGGCCGCTTAATGAAAAGAGGAAATGAATTTGATTATATTATTGACTATAACACATCTGAGATAACATTTACTACGAATAAACTAATTACAAAAGATTCAAGAATCGTTGCAGAATTTCAATATTCTGATAAAAATTATGCTAGATCTTTGTTTCATTTTGGAAACGATTTTGAAAGTAAAAATTTAAGGTTAACTATTAATGTCTATTCTGAACAAGACTCCAGAAACCAGCCTTTACAGCAAGACTTAACTGATGAAGATAAATTGATTTTGTCTGAGATTGGAGATAGTCTCCAAGATGCTATTGTTCCTAATGTAAGTACTGTTGAATTTTCTGAAAACATAGTGCTCTACAAAGCTATTGATACTTTAGGGTTTAGTCCTGTGTATGTTTATTCAACGAATTCAGATAGTGCTATTTATCAATTAGGTTTCTCTTATTTAGGTCCGAATAATGCAAATTATATCCAAATCCAAAGTTCTGCTAACGGGAAGGTTTATGAATGGGTACAACCAATTGGAGGAGTTGGGCAAGGAGATTATGAACCTGTTGTATTACTAGTTACTCCAAAAACGAAGCAAATGGCAACTTTTGGTGGTCAATATAATTTTTCAAAGGAATCTTTTATTTCATGGGAAGGCGGTGTTTCAAATAATGATATTAATACATTTTCTAAAAAAGACAGAGCTGATGATATTGGATATGCCTTTAAAATGAATAGTCAGAATAAAATTAAACTAAATGGGGCTGAACAACCATGGAAATTTAAAGTTGGAACTGGTTACGAATTTGTAGATCTATATTTTACTCCTATTGAAAGATTTAGATCTGTTGAATTTGAAAGAGACTGGAACATTACCAATGTTCAGTTTAACTCAAACCGACAAGTGTTTGATGGTTATTTAGGATTAGAAAAAGATAAGAAAGCAGATGTTTCTTATGGATTAAGTGTTTTGCAAAATGAGGGTGAATATGATGGTTTTAGAAATTCTATTTTTGGGATGTATGATTTAAAAGGTTTCATCCTTAAAGGTGATGCTAGTTACTTGGTAACTAAAGGAATTAACAATACAGCGTATTTAAAACATAAGGCGATTTTATCTAAAGGAATAAAATGGATAGTAATAGGAGTTGGTGAAGAAACTGAACGGAATAGACTTTTTATTGATAAAGCAAAAGATTCATTGATGTTGAATAGCTTTGAGTTTGTTTCTTGGAATGCATTTATTCATAATGCTGATACTACTATTAATAAATTTATGATAAGTTATACCCAAAGAGAAGACAACGCGCCTTTAGCAAATGATTTTAGAGCCGCTACCTTTGCTGAGGACATTTCATTTTCTTTGGACATTTTAAAAAATAGGAAACATAAATTTAGAAGTAAGTTTACTTATCGGAAGTTAGAAATTTTATCATCAAGCTTATCTAGTTTAAATCCTGAAGAGAATGTTTTAGCAAGACTAGAATATGTAGCTAAAATCTTGAAAAGTGCCATTACATCAAATACTTACTATGAGGTTGGTTCTGGTTTAGAAGTAAAGAAAGAGTTTTCTTTTATTGAGGTTCAGCCTGGGCAGGGCACTCATGCATATATTGGTGATTTAAATGAGAATGGTGTTAAGGATTTAAATGAATTTGAGATTGCTGCTTTTCAAGATCAAGCTACTTTTATTAAGATTTTTACTCCAACAAATGATTATGTAAGAACATACACTAATCAGTTTAATCAAGGATTATTTTTAAGACCAGAAACAAAGTGGGGAGCAGAAAAAGGGTTGAAAAAATTAATATCTCGTTTTTCGAATAGGACTAATTATCGCATTAGTAGAAAGGTTTCTGACAAGTTAGATTATTATAATCCTTTTGTAGGAGATATTTCTGATACGAGTTTGGTTACTTTAAATTTAGGATTCTTAAATACCATCTATTTTAATAGAACAGGAACTAAGTTTGGTACACAATTTACTTTTCAAGAGAACAGGGATCGTTCTTTATTAACTAATGGAGTCGAATCGAGACAAAATTTGAATAGAGCTATTAAATCAAGATGGAATATTACAAGAATTTATACGCTTGCATTATTAACAGCCAATGGTCAGAAATCAAATGTTTCTGAGTTTTTTAATAATCGAAATTTTGATATTGAATTGATAGAGGTAGAACCTAAATTTACTTACCAGCCAAATGCTAAATTTAGAATAAGTGTGTTTTACAACTATCAAGAAAAAAAGAATAATGATCTTTTTGGAGGGGAAGAACTGACAGCTCAAAAAGGAGGGACTGAGTTTAGATATAATGTAGCTTCTAAAGGAAGTTTTAGGGCTGGATTTAATTATATAAATAATCAATTTACTATTACGGAGAACGCTTCGTTGTCTTATGAGATGTTAGAGGGATTGCAGCAGGGTGCAAATATGACTTGGGAATTAACTTACCAGCAGAATATATCAAAACATATGCAGTTAAGTATAAATTATAATGGTAGAAAATCTGAAGAGTCTCCTGTTATTCATACTGGAGGGGTTCAAGTAAGGGCCTTCTTTTAGCGTTTTACTCAATTCGTGGAGCCGACTTCTCTTTGTTTTTCCTACTATAGAACCTGGCACCAATCATTAGTTCGTGAGTCCCATCACTGTAGTTTTTTAAGTTAGTTGTGGTGAAGTCATGTGCATATGCAACAGTAAAACTTTTGTTAAGGAAAAACCCTAAAGAAGCTGTAATAGCATCTTTATCTCTATATGTTCCTGATACCCAAACTTTTTCTTTGTAGGTTACTTTTAAAGTTCCTTCAAATTGAATAGGTGCTGGACTTACATATTTCGCAAAAGCAATTGGTTCAACAACAAAAGCATCAGTTAGTTGAAACTTGTATCCACCAGTAGCAAAAAAATGAGAGGGTAAAGACCCGTTAGTTTCATCACCAACTTCGGTTAAATCAACATTAGTGTTTAATAGTTGAGGTGCAGAAAATCCAAAATAATATTTTTTATGATAAACATATAAACCAAATCCAGCATCAGGTACTAATTGAGATTGAACACCATTAGAAATAACAACATCATTTTGATCACGTAAAGTAATTTTAGATGCATCAATCATAAATTGCATTACTCCTGCATTTATTCCTAAAGAAACTTTCAGCTTGTCATTAATTTTAATATGATAAGAGTAAGCCATATTTACTCCTGTTCTTCTTGTTGGTCCAACAATATCTGTAAATAGATACCCTCCAAACCCCATTTTTCTGTTTTTGGTTGGTCCGTTTACACTTAATGTATAAGTCCTTGGAGCATCGGTAATTCCTTCCCATTGAGATCGATGGGTAGATACACCTTCAAAATAACTTTTACTACCAGCAACTGCAGGGTTAATTAAAAAGTCGTTTAAAAAATATTGACTAAAATGAGGAAGCTGTTGTGAAAACAAACTGTTTCCACTAAAAAGTAATGCCAATATAACAAGTATCTTTTTCATATTCAATTACCTTAAAATAGTTAACGGCCCAGTAAAAGGTTCTATTTCATCATCATTTAAGTCAATAATGTAGTAGTATGTTCCTATTGGTAATTCTTTTCCATTATAGGTGCCATCCCAATTTTGTTCATATCCATCAGCATGAAATAGTAATTCTCCCCAACGATTATAAATTTCAACAACGTTTTCTGGATATTTTTCTATAAAGTCGATTATCCAAATATCATTCGCTCCATCACCATTTGGAGATATTCCATCAGGAAATTTAATAGGAGGTAAAACAGTTATGATTACAGTGTCGATGGAAATACATCCATTTGCAGAAGTTCCTGTTACAAAATATGTTGTTGTAATAGTCGGTGAAGTTATTGGATTAGAAATTGTAGAGTCACTTAATCCAATACCAGGTGACCAGGAGTAACTTGTTCCTCCGGTTGCATTAAGTTGAATTTCGTTCTCCTCAAAAATTTCAAGACCTTCTCCTGCATCAATTATCGGCAAAGGATTAACCGTTATAAACACAGTGTCTGTAATTACACATGCTCCAGTAACTTGAAATAGATATCCAAATACTCCGGGTGATGTCGGTGTAGTAACTACAGAATCTGTTGTGTCTAAAGAAATCATACTTGGAAACTCAAACCATTCAACATTTGTAAATGTTCCTCCAGGAATCCCATTTAAATTTACAGGTGTTCCCAGACAGTAATTTGTATCCATTCCAGCATTTGAGAGTACTGTGTCAGTTGCGCCAATATCAATAGTATCAATAATACTACAATTATTTTGATCAATAATAACTACAGTATTCAATCCAAAACATAAACCTGTTTCAGAATTGGTTTGACCAGGATTAGTATCACCATTCCATTGGTAAGTGAAAGAACCAGTTCCTCCAGATGTAGTTGTTATAGCGCTCCCATCACAATTGATAGAACAGGATGCATCAAGATGTGTTGATACAGTTGTTAATACCGTTGGTTCAGTAATCGTAATGCTATCAGAAACATTACACCCACTTGTATCTGTTATTGTTACAAAATAATCTCCTGCACATAGGTTAGTTAAGTTACTGTCATTAGGGTATGTACCTGTAGGAGATGATGTCCATGCAAACGATTGGTATGGTGTTGTTCCTCCTGTAGTGGTTGACACAATAGTTCCATCACAAAACCCACCACAATTAAGATCTGTAGCTATTAAGTTGGCCAGTAAAATATCTGGTTCAGTAACGGTAATAGTATCTACACCTTTACATCCATTTGTGTCAGTAACTGTTAGATCATAAGAACCAGCACATAGATTGGTTATTGAATCTAAGTTATTTGGTATTCCTGTACTCCATAAGAAACTGTATGGTGGAGCAGGAACTAGCTGAGTTGGTTCTGAAATTATCTGTCCATCACAAGCTCCATTACAACTTATATTAGTTAGAGTTGTGTTAGGGTCAGGTGCATCATTATTGCTTAAAGGATAGCTGAAGGTTTTAGTACAGCCGCTTACGTTGTCAGTAATAATAATTGAATAAACTCCAGCACAAAGGTTGATTATACAAGCAGTATTTGGTTGAGATAATGGAGGTGATCCAGGAGTTGTCCATGAGAATGAATAGCTTCCTGATCCACCTGTAGGGGCAACACATATAGAACCATCACAAACACCACATGCAGGCAGTACTATTGTGCTATTATCTATTATTGCAGTAGGCTCTCCTAATATAATCGTATCAATTGCCGTACAACCATTATCGTCTGTTATAGTAACAATATAGGTTCCGTCACATAAACCTGTAGCAATTTGAGTATTTTGAATAGGTGTAGTATTCCAAGAATATTGATAGTTTGGAGTACCTCCTAATACATTCGCTATTACAGCTCCATCACATACTCCATTACAGCTAATTGCTGTATTTG
>CAJWVX010000043.1 GCA_913048175.1 uncultured Flavobacteriales bacterium
TGCATATATCTTCCAGATTTATCCATTCTTCTCAATTTTTCACAAATTTAATACTATCAAATTTGTTAACATATATATATAAAAAAAACATCCTGAAAGTTATCAGGATGTTTTTAAATAATGTGTTAATAAACTACTTTGTCCCTTCAGTAGCCGAAGCTGATGGAGGCACAAAGTCATCACCTATTACTTTAAAGTCAGTACGTCTATTACGTTGTAACGCTGCATCTTTCTCTTCTTTTGTTTTTAATTTAGAAATGTATACTGCTGTTAAAACAACATCTCCTGCACCTTTAATTGGATCATTCTCTCCCATTCCTTTTGCTTTAATTCTATCAGGGTGAACTCCTTTTTCTTTCACTAAATAATCCACACAAGACTGAGCTCTCTTTTGAGATAACCTCTGATTCGCAGAAGTAGAACCCCTGTGATCTGTATGAGATCTTAATTGAATAATTAAGGTTGGATTTTCAGCCATAATATTATACAAGTAATTTAAAGAATCTTTATACTGTGGTTGTAAGTCCCATTTAGCTGTTTTATACTCAATAAGTGGTAATTTAATAACAACATCTTGGAAAGGTTGCAAAGCATATTCATGAAAGAATTTCTTAGACCCATCTAAACCTACAGTTGTTTCTTTTCCTTTAGCAACTAAATACTTTTGTTTCTCAACAACTAAAGAGTAAGAAGTCTCTGGATTTAAGAATCTATCAGGACCATTTTCAACAAAAAAGAAATTTCCATTTTCATCAGTAGTTGTTTCTACAGAACTTCCATCAGTACCAATTAACTTAATTTTTGCATTAGCCAATGCCTTACTTGTCTCGACATCTTTAACAATTCCTTCTAAAGAAAATAACATTGGAGGCAAATAGAATTCCCAAATATCATCACCACCTTTACCACCTTCTCTACCAGTAGTAAAAAAACCTCTTTCTTTATCTCCTTCAAATACAATTCCAAAATCATCAGAAGCAGAATTCATTGGCACCTTTAAGTTCTCAACTCCACTCCATTGATTTGCTCCAGTACTTGCAGATTTAAATAAATCTAACCCACCCATTCCTTTATGACCGTTAGAAGAAAAGTATAACTCTCCATTTTCTCTAATGTAAGGATACATTTCATCTCCAGGAGTATTAATCTCAGACCCTAAATTAGTAGCTTGTGACCAAGTTTTAGCTTTCTTATCATAAGTAATATACCATAAATCCTTACCACCTTGTCCGCCAGGCATGTTCGAAGCAAAAACTAAAACTTTATCATCTAAGGAAATTGCTGGATGACCAACTCTGAAAGTATCCTCAGTAATTGCTATATATTCTGGTTCTCCCCATTTTTGCCCTGCCTTTTTAGCAGACATAATTCCACACCCAGAAATACCATTTTTTATAATCTCACATCTTGTAAAATAAATTACATTTCTTTTTTTGTTTAAACAAGATGAACCTTCACTTGCTGGAGAATTAACCGATTCATTTAAAACAACTGGTTCGCTCCATTTTCCTTTCCTATCTCTTTTTGATTGATAAATATCAGAAAAATTCATTCCAGTAATATCAGACACTTCCATTCCTGCTCCACCTTGACGCATTGAAGTGAAATAAATTATTGTATTCTTCTTGTCAGCAAATACAGGAGAAAAATCAAAATCTTCTGAATTGATTAATGGCATTGGATTAACCACTGTTCTAGTGGGTGCATCAAGCCATTTTTTAGCCAGCTCACATGACTCGATTCCCGAATCAGCTCTTTTATCAGTAGGATTGGCAGCTTTATATTTACCATACTGAACAATTGCTTCTTCATATTTTCCTTGAGACTTATATACCTCCGCAATATAGTAAAGCGCAATTGGATCTTCATATTTAGCTTTTATTGCCTTACCATACCAAACAGCAGACTGCTTACCATCATTTTTACCGCGGTAACATTCTGCGATTTGAAATAAAATTTCAGATTTAACTTCTTTTTTTGACTCTTTAGTATAAGCTTTCTTATACATTTCAATAGCCTTGTAATATTTATTACCACTAAATGCTATATCAGCTTCTTTTTTGTAGTTTTTCTGTGCATTCACATTTAAACTAAGTGCTGTAACTAAGGCAAAAACGCCAATAATTCTAAATATTTTCATAATATAAGTTCAATTTATTCCTTTGAATAGCCGCTAAAGTATAATAACTTTTTAAGTTATCAAAGGATGTATGATAAAAAAATCCCTTTCAAATTAGATTTGAAAGGGATTAAAAGGATTTTTTTGTCCAAAAACTATCTTGTGAACAATAATTCCCTCAATTTAGGAAGAGGCCATAGCTCATCATCAATAAGTATTTCTAATTTATCCGAATGATATTTTACTTCTTCAAAATAAGGTTTAACATTATTGCAATATGCAGCTGCTTTTTTCTCGAAATCATCAATTTTATTTGCATTTTTTCTTTCAGAAAGCATTGCTTCTGACTTATTTTTTATCCCATTTAAATGTTCAGAGATATCTTTTAATATCTGAAGCTGTGTTGCTGCCAAATCAACCGCACCTTTGCCAAAAATATCATTCATCCCTTTAACATTCTCAATTAAAACATTTTGATATTTAATTGCTGTAGGTATAATATGGTTTTGTGCTATATCACCCAAAGTCCTAGATTCAATTTGCAACTTCAAAATATAGTTTTCTAATTCGATTTCATATCGAGCATCTAATTCTACATTAGAAAGAACACCCATATCATTAAACAATTTTTTAGTTTCCTTCTTAATCATAACCTTTAAAGCACTTGGAGTATCTTTAAAGTTAGACAACCCTCTCTTCTCTGCTTCTTTCACCCAATCATCTCCGTATCCATTCCCTTCAAAACGAATATCTTTTGATTCTTTAATTAGTTTTTGAAGCTCCTGAAGAATTGCTTCATCTTTCTTCAACCCCTTGTCGATACGTGTATCAACAGACTTTTTAAATTCTTGTAATTGTTTTGCAACAATAACATTTAAAGCTGTCATAGAATGTGCACAGTTTGCTGTAGAACCAACTGCTCTAAATTCAAATTTGTTACCCGTAAAAGCAAATGGAGAAGTTCTATTTCTATCTGTGTTATCCAACATAATCTGAGGAATCTTCCCGATACTCAACTTTAACTCAGTCTTATCTTCAGGAGTCATTTTCCCTGCTTTTACATTTTTCTCCAACTTATCTAACATTTCAGATAATTGAGAACCAAGAAACACAGAAATAATTGCTGGAGGAGCTTCATTAGCACCCAACCTATGATCATTACCCGCAGAAGCAATACTTGCTCTTAAGATATCAGCGTTATCATATATTGCTTTTACCGTGTTTACTAAGAATGTCAAAAACCTTAAATTAGTTTTTGGGTTCTTTCCTGGAGCTAAAAGATTAACTCCTGTATCTGTTGCTAATGACCAGTTATTGTGTTTTCCCGAACCATTTAAACTTCCAAAAGGTTTTTCATGTAACAAAACTCTAAAATCGTGTTTCCTTGCAATCTTTTCCATCAAATCCATCAACAATAAATTGTGATCATTTGCCAAATTTGTCTCTTCAAACATTGGAGCGCACTCAAACTGATTTGGAGCAACCTCATTATGCCTTGTAGTTACAGGTATTCCTAATTTTAATGCTTCAATTTCATAATCCTTCATAAAAGCTTCCGCTCTTCCGGGAATGGATCCAAAATAATGATCATCCAACTGCTGACCTTTTGCTGGATTATGTCCAACCAAAGCTCTTCCAGTCATCATAATATCTGGACGCGCGTTATATAATGCCTTGTCTATTAAAAAATATTCTTGTTCCCAACCTAAATTTGCACTTACCTTAGTTATATTTTTATCAAAATATTGACAGACATCTGTAGCTGCGTTATCAACAGCCTGCAAAGCTTTTAACAATGGGATTTTAAAATCCAAAGCTTCTCCTGTATAAGCGATAAACACCGTTGGAATACATAGAGTTTTACCCATCACAAAAGCTGGAGATGTAGGATCCCATGCAGTATAACCTCTTGCTTCAAATGTATTTCTAATCCCTCCATTTGGGAAACTTGATGCATCTGACTCTTGTTGAACCAAATTATCGCCATCAAATTTTTCAATTGCTCTACCTCCACTTATAGGGCTAAAAAAAGAATCATGCTTTTCTGCAGTAGCCCCAGTTAATGGCTGAAACCAGTGTGTATAATGTGATGCTCCTTTAGTTAATGCCCAATCTTTCATAGAAGAAGCAACCTGATCAGCCATCTCTCTATCTAAACGACTACCTTTATTAATTGAACCCATTACACTCTTGTAAGCTTCACTAGGCAAATATTCACGCATAACCTCTTGCGTAAACACATTTGTTGCATAGTAATTTGAAGCTCTATCCGAAGGAAACTCAACTTGTTTTGGCTTTCTTTCAAGAACATCTTCTAAGGCTTTAAATCTAAAAGTTGACATATTTTATAAGTTATTTAGGTTTATTTTAAGTAATAAAATACAAATGTATCTCAAAAATAGGGGGTAACTAAAAAAAAATCACTTTTTTTATCAACACACCCATTATTTTCATAAAAAGTTAATTCAAAAAAAGTAAACTTGAAATAAATCCATAAAAAAAATCCCGAAAGCATTAAACTTACGGGACTTAAATTTATTATTTAGTACTACTACATAGGTAGAACATCAATTTCCAACCTCATATTCTTCTTTAAATCTTTTTTATCAATTGGTGAATCTGAACCTCCAATTTTCCTTTCAATTCGATCCTTAGTAACCCCTTTTGATATTAAATACTTATAAACTGCTCCAACTCTTTTTCCTGATAATTTTTCTATAGCTTGCTCAGAACCATCTATATATCCAGATATTTTAATCTTCTCATCAATATTTTCTTTTAGGTAAGCCACAACCTTATCCAACTTAATAAATGAAGCATCAATAGAAAATTCACCTTCTTCAAACATAATTTTCATCCCATCAACTTTCTCATCTAATACTGCTTCAGAAGTTGACGTACCAACAGTTGATCCATCTGAATTAATAATTTTAACAGTAGTTGTATTAACAGACTTATCACTGCTAAAATCTGATCTAACTGTTTCTACATTTTCCATCCCTGGGGTTACATCACAATCACACTTCTTTTTTGAAGATGCGACATCTATAACCGACACATTATCTATATAATAATAGGCATCATTCGATTGAGGTTTCGAAAACCCTTTTGGCCTTTTCACTTTTCCTATTTTAAGCTTGTCATCATCTGTAAAATTTCCGATAGTTAAAAATTCTTCACCACCTTCTGCTTTAAATACTCCACAAATTGGAGTCCAATAAAATTGCTTTTCATAAACGGTTAATTTCCTACTCTCAATAGAGGACTCAAACTTTAATATATCAGAATTATTAGCTGAGACAGCCTCCTTGGTTATAGCAACTCCTAAATGATTAGTCGCATACTTTGATAAATCTGACAAACTTACATGATACCTAACGCAGTACTCTTTTCCTGCCTTTAACTTTTCAGTTAATTTAACCTGCAAATAACTTCTAGCTATTTTATTTTTATAACTATATGCAAATATACCTGCGTAACCAGAACCTTTCATTGGTTTTTCTGCTCCATGAGCATTATCAGGAATAGAAATTGAGTAGTTCTTTGTCTTTACAACATACAAATCTGCCGGAGCTAAAGTAGGCGAACTCCAAGGTTCAGCAACACTAATTTCACCAACGCTCTTTATTTTTTTACTGATTTTTTCAAACGTTGAATTTGGCACTAAATTAGTTTGAGAAAAACCAACAACTGAAACCAAAAAAATAGCCACTAACAATGTATTCTTTACCATAATTTTATTTATATAACAAATTTATACCGAAAATAACATTTATTAAATTGAAAAAAGAATAAATTACAGACACTCTTTTTCTAATTAATACTCTTACCGTAAAAATTAACCTTAAATAAATCTTCTAAGAGTAGTCTTTTCCCGTTATAGAATGGTGTAATCCACGCATCCTTTTGTCCAGATTTAATTATTTTTTGCCTCAACTCTTCAGCTGTACCAATAGTATTAAAAACACCCTGAGTAAATCGTGTTATTCCATCTAGATAATCAACCATTAAAGGGTCTCCATACTGCTTTAAATGATCCCACTTATAGTTTTTCGGAAAACGATAAGCCGCAATCTGAACTTTAAACTCTAAACCTTCCGAACAAGAATTACCCCCTAAAGTGATTAACTTATCATAAACAGATTTGTCATTTAAATCTTTACCAATAAACCATGCAAAATCTTTCACTTTAGAATCACATGGAACTGGAACAGCTTCAGCCAAATCAGTCTCAACAAACACCTGAGTAACTTTTTCAACAGGGATACCCAACTCCTTACGTTGTTCATCTTTAATATCATCAACTTTTTTATCCTGACCAAAAACGAAAACGGTTACAAAAGCGTCTTTTGAAGCGGATTCTTTGTTAGCCATCATTTGCTTAAAATCTTCAGCCTCTTCCAACGTTTCAAATGGCCCAAATGTATATCTTATCATCCCATCTGGATATACCTTAGACGTAATTTTACCGTACTTTTCTAAGTATGCTAACTTAAAATTACTAGCATTTTGAACAGCCCCAATTTCAACCTTAAATGTTAATCCTACAATTGTTTTACCCGCAGCATCTGCGAAATTCTCTCCGGCAAGATTAACATTTTTTATATCTTCCAAAACAATAGCCATATCGCTCTTAATTTGAGTTGATTGACTTAATCCCCGACCAGTTAATTTATCATGAATACTTTCATCAGTAAACTCTGTTTTTCTATATTCAGTTGCATAAAACTGTTGAAACGATTTCTCTATACCATTATCATCAACTTTAATTTCTAATTGATTACAAGCAAAGTCTTTAGATATTAAATTTTGTTTAACAATTTCTGAAGCTAATAAAGTTTCAAAAGGCCCAATAATATCCTTTGTAGTTCCATCAGGATAACTCACTGTATTAATCTTTGTTAAAATATCAGCATCCGTATTTACAGAATCAATACAATCAGCATCCAAAAAGTATTGAACTCCAGCCAACCTTTCTTCACCTCGGTCATTCAAAACTTTAGAATATATCATTTCTTTATAACCATCCTTAGTGTTCTCTTTTTTATACTGCTCAATTTGATCATCAATCTTTCCCTGCAAAGGATCCAAATCATCAGAAATACCAACAATTTGTTCCTTAGAATACACATTGAAGTTATGTTCAACTTCAACATAAGTTGATAAAGACTCTATGTCTATATAATCTATTTTTCTTTCGAAGCCTTCTACCTCAATAGCTATTTTGTACTTACTACCCGGAGTTAATGCCAACATATACTTACCACTAGTTGAATTAGATTTAAGCTTAACCTCCAACTCTCCAGTCTCGTTATTTGTAACAATAATATCAGACTCTTTACCTTCCCCATCCGCCTTCGTAACACCAATTATTAGAGCTAAAACAGGTCTTTTCCCGAGATGACCCGGACTAACCATAAATATATCATGCGTCCCCAACTCACTTCTTCCTGAAGTTGAATAATAACCAGTTTTCGCATCTGCTGACAACACATAATACCTATCATCATCAATTGTATTGACTGGATACTTGACATTTACAGGCTCATCCCACCCTTCATCTGACAAATAAGTATAAAAAATATCATAATCACCCATACTATTATGTCCCTTAGAACTAAAATACATTGTTCTTCTATCAGGATGAATATAGGGAGCGTCATCATCAAAACGAGTGTTAATAACTGGTCCTAAATTAGTTACATCACCCCAAGACTCATCCGACTGTAAAGCAGCAGAATACAAATCTCTACCACCAAAACCACCATCTCTTTCACTTGAAAAGTAAATTAGTTTACCATCACTCGTAAGCGTTGCACTTCCCTCCCAAGAATTAGAATTTATATCTCCTTTCAATTTTTCTGGTTTGGTCCATTCTTTTCCAACTAAATTACTAACAAAAATATCACCCTGACCCTCTTTCGATTGCTCATAAATAAACAACATCTGACCATCTACTGACAAAGCAACACTTGCGTTATGACCTCTATTATTAATATTACCACCTATACTTTCTGGCTCTAACCAATCCTGACCTAACTTGTAAGAAATCATTATATCCTCATAATATCGTCCATCAGCATCTGGTTTCCCTGTAACATCTAATAAACCACCTTTACTTTTGGGCCCGATATAAGTGAAAATCATCATTGACTCATCTGGAGTGATAATAGGAACATATTCAGAGTAGTCTGAATTTATAGGGTTTCCTATATTGATGATCTCAACCTGCAAACTATCCTGAAGGTAAACTTTTGCATTTTCACAATATATAATATTTTGCCTTGCCTCAGCTTTTCGTTCGTCTGCCAAACCTTCAGAAGCAATGAACTCTTGATATGCAGTAATTGCCTCATCAAACCTGTTATTTACAGCATAAGCTCTACCTAAATAAAAATCAACCTCATTAAAATTTACATTTTCAGACTTAACAGCTAATAACATCTCTAATGACTCTGCTCTTCTCGTTTTAAAATAAGAACAACAAATACCCGCCATTAGTTTATAATATGGATCTGTTGGTTTGTTTTTTAATAATTTCTCAAATAACCTTAAAGCTTTAAGGTTATTCTTGCTATCCTCATCCTCGTAATAAAACTCTGCTTTTTGTAATATTTTTCTTTCTTCTTTTCCTGAAATTTTTTCTTGAGAATATATTGAATTTAAAGTAAATATCGTCAATAAAAAAAGTAAAATATGCTTAGTTAAAATCATTTTTATATAAGATTTAGAATTAAATCGAAGCTAAAATATAATAAATACACTATTTAAGTTATTAACATTATTTTCAGTTATCAACTTAGTTATTAACACTATCTTCTATATATCTAACCTATATTTGCCTAAAAATTGTTTAAACACAAGGGATGGAGTATAATTTTTTAGAGCTTAAAAACGGTATTAGAATTATTCATAAACCAATAAAAAGTGAGGTAGCTCATTGTGGCTTTATTATAAAAACTGGTTCTAGAGACGAAAAAGAAGAGGAAAGTGGCATAACTCATTTTATTGAACACGCTCTTTTTAAGGGTACTGAAAAGCGAAAATCACATCACATTTTGAATAGAATTGACAGTGTTGGTGGAGAAATAAATGCATTTACCACAAAGGAACAAACTAGTATTTACGCTTCATTTACTAAAGAACACTTTAGTCGATCATTAGAACTACTTACTGACATACTTTTTAATTCAACATACCCTGAAAAGGAACTTGAAAAAGAAAAAGATGTAATTATTGACGAAATCAACTCCTACCTAGACAATCCATATGAGCAAATTTATGATGATTTTGAAGAGTTAGTTTTTGGCAACCACCCACTAAACATGAATATTCTAGGCACAGTTAATAGTGTTAAAAAAATCGATAGAACTAAAATCCTAAATTTCATCAAGGAAAATTATGCTACCGATCAAATTGTTTTTAGTGTTGTTGGAGATATTTCATTAAAAACAATTGAAAAACTTTGTAATAAATACCTGAACGACATCCCTCAAAAAACATCATCCAATAAAAGAAAACTCTTCAACTCATACCACCCAATAATTAAAGAGGTTGAAAAAGAGGGCTATCAAACACATTGTATAATTGGAAACCAAGCATATGGAGCGCATCATGAATCTAAAAATAGTTTTATTTTATTAAATAATATTTTGGGAGGCCCTGCAATGAATAGCAGACTAAACATGGGGATTCGTGAAAAATATGGTTTCACATACAATATAGAATCATCTTACTCAGTTTTTTCTGATATAGGTTTATTTTACATTTATCTAGGAACAGATAAAAAGTACATTGAAAAAAGCATAAAACTGGTTCACAAGGAGCTAAAAAGTCTTAGAGAGAAAAAATTAAGTACATCACAACTTAAAAAGGCTAAACAACAAATAATAGGACAAATAACATTATCAGAGGAAAACAATTGCAATACGATGCTAGGAATGGGCAAAGGCCTATTATTATATAATAAAATTGACAGCCTTAAAGAAACATTCGACAAGATAAATAACATTACACAGGAAGAGCTAACTAATATTGCCAATATAGTTTTTGACCCCAAGCAATTAAGCAGTTTAATCTTCTCCTCAAACCAAGATTAACATGAACTTTTTAACTGAAGAATTAGATAATTTCATTACAAAAAACACAGAACAAGAACCCAAGATATTATCAGAACTTAACCATGAAACTTGGGAAAAAGTATTAATTCCTAGAATGTTATCTGGCCATTTTCAAGGAAGAGTATTAAGTATCTTATCACACATGATAAATCCGAAAACAGTCTTGGAAATTGGAACTTTCACTGGATACTCAGCCATCTGTATAGCAGAAGGTTTGCTTGATAATGGGAAAATATATACTATTGATATTAATGAGGAATTAGAGTCGATGGTAAATAAATACATCAAAAAATCTGATTTAAAGGATACTATTATTAATCAGATTGGAGATGCAATTGAAATTATACCAACTATAAAAGAAACGTTTGACTTAGTTTTTATTGATGCAGATAAATCCAATTATTCAAATTATTACGATTTGGTATTTGATAAAGTAAACTCTGGTGGCTATATTATTGCCGATAATGTTTTATGGAGTGGAAAAGTAACAGACACTAAAGAAACCTTAGATGCGGATACTATTGCATTAATCGAATTTTCTGAAAAGGTAACTAATGACGACAGAGTGCAAAACGTTCTTTTTCCGATAAGAGATGGTTTAATGATTGCAAGAAAAAAATAATTATCTTTAGCATTATGAAAACAGCACTTAATTTACTTCGCCTTATTGGCATTTTAGAAGGTATCTCATATTTGGTTTTATTAGGAATTGCTATGCCTCTAAAATACTACATGGATAAGCCGGAAGCTGTTAAACTTGTAGGAATGGCTCATGGAGTGTTATTCGTAGCTTTTATAGTCAACCTGCTTATAGTGCAAATACTTTATAAATGGAATATTTTAATAACTATTGGAGCTTTTATCTCTTCTCTAGTTCCATTTGGTACATTTTACGCTGACTGGAAATGGTTTAGACAGAATCATTAATAATATAATCGATTTAGTTCTATCCTGAATAACACATAACTAAACCTATTTACTTGATAAAAATATTAGGCATATCAGCATTTTATCACGACTCTGCTGCTGCAATTACTATTAATGGAAAAGTTATAGCTGCAGCTCAAGAAGAACGATTTACGAGAATAAAACACTCTGCAGATTTCCCTATAAACTCCATTAAGTTCTGTTTAAAGGAAAGTAAGTTATCTATTGATGATTTAGATATAATTGTTTTTTATGATAAACCTTTTTTAAAATTTGAAAGACTTTTAGAAACTTACTATGAATTTTCTCCAAAAGGACTTGTTTCTTTTTTAAAAGCAATACCTCTTTGGCTAAAAGAGAAACTATTTTTAAAAAAGAGAATTTTTGATGGTTTAAAAGATGTAGAATCTTACAATAGAAAAGAAATAAAGCTTCTTTTCACAGAGCATCATCTATCACACGCTGCAAGCACTTTTTTTTCTTCACCCTACCAAAATTCGGCTATTTTAACAATTGACGGGGTTGGAGAATGGAGTACTGCGACAATAGGATTTGGAGAAAACAATAAAATAACTATTAAAAAAGAAATGCATTTTCCGCATTCAGTCGGATTACTTTATAGTGCTTTCACCTACTTTTTAGGATTTAAAGTAAATTCTGGAGAATATAAATTAATGGGACTTGCCCCATTTGGTAACCCTAAAGCTGAACAGACTAAGAATTACATTTTCATTATTAAGAAATATTTGATAGACATTAAAAATGACGGCTCGATATGGATGAACCAACAACATTTTAACTATGCTGTTGGATTGAAAATGGTTAAACCAAAAAACTGGGAAAAGCTCTTTGGTTTCCCAATAAAAAAAAATAACGAAAAAATTGAACAACACCATTGTAACTTAGCTTTTGCAATACAAAATGTAACTGAAGAGATTGTATTGAAAATGGCTTTAGAAGCCAAAAGAATTACCAACTGTGATAATTTATGTTTGGCAGGTGGTGTCGCTTTAAACTGTGTATCTAATGGAAATCTATTTAAAAGAAAAATATTTAAAAACATATATATTGATCCCGCATCTAATGATTGTGGCGGAGCAATAGGAGCAGCACTAGCAACCTACTATATTTACTTTAATAAAAATAAAGAGATTACCACACAACCAAAAACAACTTATTTAGGTCCAGAATACTCAAATAGTGATATTGATACAATGAACAAAAAGTTTAATGCCGACTTCAAATCATTTGAGTATTTTAATGACTTAAGTACTGACATTGCTCAAAAAATAGCAAACGGAAACATTATTGGATGGTTTCAAGGTCGAATGGAGTTTGGACCTAGAGCATTAGGTAATAGAAGTATTTTGGGTGATCCAAGAAATTCTGAAATGCAAAAGAAAATAAATTTAAAGATTAAATATCGTGAGAGCTTTAGACCATTTGCTCCTTCTGTTTTAGAAGAGGATGTTCATCACTATTTTGATATTTCATCACCGTCACCTTACATGCTATTAACAGCATCTATAAAAAAAGAAAACACGTTAGAGCTACCAAAAAATTATAACAATCTAAACTTAGCAGAAAAACTAAACACGAAGAGAAGCGATATTCAAGCAGTTACACATGTAGATTTTTCTGCAAGAATTCAAACAGTTAACAAGATTTCCAACCCAAGATATTGGAAACTAATTAATGAATTTAAAAAGCTAACCAACTATAGCTTATTAATTAACACTAGCTTTAATGTTAGAGGCGAACCTATAGTTTGCTCACCTGAGGACGCCTACCGTTGCTTTATGAATACAGATATGGATTACTTAGTAATTAACGATTTTGTTTACTGTAAAACCGACCAACCAAATAGGGAAGATAAAGAGAAATGGAAAACTAAATTCAAAACGGATTAATGGACTTTTTACGCTATGTTTTATATGACTTAGGATTTGTTTGCTTTCTTTCACTCTTCTTTTCTATGCTAATACTCATTGGATTAAAATTAACAAGTAATCTAAAAAAAATGATCTGCTTCAGTTTTTCAGCAATTCCAATTGCATTGGTAATATTTGAACTTTTCACTTCTCTAAAAACCGTATCTACAAACATTAATTTGAGTGGATCGTACAATGATAATAAAGCTGTAACTGGAGAAAAACAGTTTTTAGGCTATGGACCAAAAGAAGATACTGCGTTTCAAGTTTCGCTAATAAAAAAAGAAAATGAATCTTTAATTTTCGATGCTACTTATAGCTTTAAAAACGGGCTAAGAACAGTAAGTAATAATGAAACTTCTAACTTTCATATTTCATTATTAGGAGGGTCCCACATTTTTGGAGAAGGCTTAAATGATAACCAAACAATTGCCTATTATTTAAACTATTTCTCAGATAAATCTTATAATATTTCCAATTATGGGTTTAATGGATATGGAACCCATCAAGCTCTAAATTCTATAGAAAGAATTAAAGAGAAAGATTCCGTTGTCATTTACTACTTTATTACAGAGCACATAAATAGAGCTGCTGGAAAATCCATATGGGATAAGACTGGACCTTGTTATGAATTTAACAATAACAAAATTATATATAAAGGCTCTTTCAATCAGAGCAAGATTTTTCAGGAAAAATACATCACTAAACGAATAAACATAATTTGGGAAAACAGCCATATTTACAAAACTTTTTTTGCAAATAGATATTCCGAAAAAAATATATTTAGAGTTAAAGAAATGATAAAAAAAATGAATGCTATTTCAAAAGATTCAAATACTAGATTTATTGTTTTAATAAAAAAGGAGACAACTATTGGACTAACCAAAAAACTGGAAAAACACTTATTTAAACCACTAAAAAACTCTAATATTGAATATTATTTTACCAATGAGATAATTAAAAACTTAGACACTAACCCATCAGATTATCGTATTTTAGGTGATGGACATCCAAATGAAAATCACAGCAAAAAAATAGCTGAATTTTTATACAATAAAATAAGTGAAAAGTAATATGATTAAAGATCTTCTTAAATTTATTATTGCAAGAAAAGTTTACTGGTTAGCTCCAGTAATTATTGTATTATTACTTCTAGGCTTCCTAATTGTTTTTGCAGGAAATAGTGTTCTTGCACCGTTTATTTACACTATTTTTTAATGAAAAGTAAAAACCCAATATGGAGTGTGGTAGTTATATGTATAGCTTTTGCTGTAATATATCTTAAAACAAAAAACCAGTTTGCTTTAGGGGCATCTTTTACTGTTGCTATTTTAGGCTTTTATTTTTCGAAAATTAGATATTGGATTAATTATGTTTGGATGAAAATTGCTTGGGTTTTAAGTTTAATTATTCCAAACATATTACTAACAATAGTTTTTTACACTATACTTTTCCCAACTTCTCTTTTAAGAAAAATCACATCCAATAAAGACCCTTTAAATTTAAAAGATACAAAATCCACTTTATTTAAAAATGTAGATAAATTATACACTAAAGAGTCATTTGAAAACCCTTGGTAATAATTAACTCAAGATATCTAAAAACTGGTCTTCATTAATTATTGAAACTTCAAGCTTTTCTGCTTTAGCTAATTTGCTTGGGCCCATATTTTCTCCAGCAACTATGTAGCTCGTTTTTTTAGATATTGACCCAGACACTTTCCCTCCATTTTGCTCAATCAAATTCTTTAATTCATCACGAGAAAACTTACTAAACACTCCAGAGACAACAAATATAAACCCCTCTAACTTCGTAGTTGAGTTTGCCAATTGATCTTCAGATAATTCGAATTGCAATCCGTGAGCTTTTAAATTATTGATTAGCTCAACATTACTTTCTGTAGAGAAAAACTGGAGTATACTTTCTGCAATTTTATCTCCTATCTCATCAGCAGATACCAACTCTTCCAACGAAGCATTAATAATATTATCGATATTCTTAAACTGCTTGGCTAATTTTTTAGCAACAGTTTCTCCAACAAATCTGATTCCAATTCCATACAAAACTCTTTCAAATGGAATTTGTTTTGAAGTAATTAATCCTTCAATAATATTTTTTGATTTCTTTTCTTTGAACGATTCTAATTCAAATAATTGATCAAAAGTTAGTTCATATAAATCAGCAATATTCTTAGCTAAATCTTGCTCATATAGTAAATCAATTGTCTCCTCTCCCAGTCCATCAATATTCATTGCTTTACGCGAAATAAAATGTTGCATTTTACCACTAATCTGAGGGGCACAACCCCATTCATTCGGGCAAAAATGTTTCGCATCTCCTTCTTTTCTCACTAAGGCTGTTTCACATTTAGGACACACTTTTATATAATCTGTTGGTACTGAGAACATATCTCTTTGAGTAAGCTCAACACCAACTATCTTAGGAATAATTTCTCCACCCTTTTCAACAAACACAGTATCGTTAACTCTTATATCTAATTTTTCTATTTGATCTGCATTATGTAATGAAGCCCTTCTTATAGTTGTTCCTGCTAGTAGTACAGGCTCTAAATTAGCTACAGGAGTAATTGCACCAGTTCTTCCAACTTGGTATGTTATTTCTAACAATTTGGTAGCTACCTTTTCTGCTTTAAATTTATAGGCTATTGCCCACTTAGGTGTTTTAGCTGTAAACCCTATTTCTTCTTGGCGGGCGTAATCATTTACTTTAATAACAATTCCGTCAATCTCAAAATTTAAGTTGCCACGCTCTTTAGCCCAATAAGTAATAAAATCAAAAACTTCATCAATTGTGGTACATTTTTTAATTAATTGATGTTTTTCTGTTGGCACTTTAAACCCCCACTGTCCAGCTTTTTTTATAGAATCGTAATGTGTTTTAAAAGGTAAATTATCTCCCAAAACAAAGTACAAATAACAATCTAGTTTACGTTTAGCTACAATTCTAGAATCTAGCATTTTTAAAGTTCCTGAAGCAGAATTTCTAGCATTAGCATATAAATCTTCTCCAGCCTCTTCTCTTTCTTTATTCAGATTTTCAAAAACATCTTTTGGATAAAATAACTCCCCTCTAATTTCAAATTCATCGGGATAATCATCCCCTTTTAATTGTAACGGAATTGATCTAATGGTTTTTACATTAGCAGTTATATCATCTCCCTGAACTCCATCTCCCCTTGTCAATGCTTGAAATAATTTTCCTTTTTTATAAGTAATACCAATTGCTACACCATCATATTTTAACTCGCAAATATATTCTAGTTCATTTTCTACTAACTTTTTAATTCTAGTTTCAAAAGCTTCAATATCCTCTTTACTATAACTATTACCTAAAGAAAGCATTCGAGATTTATGCTTTACCGTTTTAAAGTTCTTTGTAATTTCACCCCCTACTCTTTTTGTAGGAGAAGCCTCAAAAGCAAATTCAGGAAATTGTTCTTCTAATTTTTGAAGCTCTTCCAATAGCATATCAAAATCGTAATCCGAAATAGTTGATTCTGATAACACGTAATAATTATGATTATGTGTCCTTAATTGATTTGAGATTTCTTCTATTTTGAGTCTTTTAGCTTCTTTTGTCATAATTATATAAGATGAATCTAAATTAAATAAATCAGTTTATACTTCTTAATTTTGAACTGTAAATTCTTTAACAAAATGACTGGACTAGAAAAAGGGAAATCACTATTCGAAAAACAAGAATTTGAAGCTGCCATAAAAGAGTTTAACAGCTTTTTATCTGATAATAATAATAATGCTGATGCTCTTTATACGAGAGCCATTTGTTACAGGAAAATTAATCAATTTGATAAATCAATTCAAGATTTAACCTCAATCCTTTCTCGCTTACCCAATGAACCCTCGTTACTTTGCGATAGAGGTATTTCCCATTTTCACAATAAAGACATTCCTTCTGCAATGAAAGATATGGATTTGGCAGTAGAAATTGACCCTAAAAATCCTTATAGATATTCAAGTAGAGCTTATATCAGATCTCGATCTGATATTGATGGTGCTATGCAAGATTATGAGAAAGCAATAGAATTAGATCCTAAGGATGAAATATCCTATAACAACTTAGGCATGTTACAAGAGAATGCTGGCAGAATGAAAGCTGCAAAAAAGAACTACTCTAAAGGAAATAACATTCTTGGCTACAATCCTGACGATAGAAAAGAACATTTAGAAAAGAAACAAGAGGAAATAGATAAACCAGAAGATAGAACTGACACAAAAAAGGAAAGAGTCCCTCAAAAGTCTTTAGTAAAAGTTATGTTAAGCGTATTCAGATCTAAACAAGGAAGAGCAGAGTACTTTAATTACTTAAAATCACTCTTTAATAAAAAGTAGGTAATATTATATTCTAAAGACCGGAATAAAAATTCCCTCTAACATAAAATGTGTTAATCACACGAAACAAAATAGAAAACTACTATGTAGCTATTTTATAAGAGGTCCTCAAATAATTATACACTTCCTCATAAATTTTAAAATCAATTTGATTAGAAAGAAAAACCGAACCATTTGATACTTCAACTATTGCCTGTTCATAAGAAGAAATTGGCTCGCCTTTAGCAATAAAACCATAAGCACCAGATTTTACAATCTCAGTAATATATTCAGCATTAACAAAAAATGAATTTGCTAAAACTTTAATTTCTGGCTTTATCTCAATCATTTTTTTAGTTGAATCTATTCCATTCATAATTGGCATATTTATATCCATCAACACAACATCATAATGATTTTTAGTTATCATATCTAAAGCTTCTAGACCATCCGAAGCTTCACCTATAACTTTAATTTTAGTAGACCTTAAAAAATTTAATTTTAGGCCATCTCTGATAACATCTCGATCATCCACAATAAGTACTTTTACCTCTTCCATAATCTAAGTTTTTAATACTACATAAAGGTGATAAAAACATGCTTTACAATAAAGAGGTTTATAACTGAAATGTAATAACGTTATGATAACAAAGTACGATAGGTACTATAACTTTTAACTAAGGTAAACTAGGAAATTCTGGCAGGCATTTCTTGCAAAGGCAGTCCGTATAATTAACATTCAATTGATCTAAAACCTTAGTAAACAAATCAATATCTTTATATCTGCAAGAACCCTCTGAAGCGTTAAAAGCATACGCCTTATTACACTTAGGCCCGTTTTATGTTTAACCGATTCTTTAAGATCGTTCTTTTTTCATCTGAATGGCAACATTCTCTAATAAATTAGAACGAATAGCCATTTGCTTCTTAATAACTGTAAATACTGCTTGATCATTAAAAGCAATAACATTATTAGCTTCAATCCTGAAGATAGAAAAGAAACAAGAGTAAGTAGATAAACCAGAAGATCAAAATTTAGAAAATAGAGCTGATATAATAGCCGAAAACGACCTTCAAGGTTCTTTAGGAACAACGATGTTGAGTGTGTTTACATCCAAAAAATAGACAAAAATATTTCAACTTCCTAAAATCATTTTTTAAGAAATAAATAGAGATAACCATCATTGCTTTTGGTTACATTATAAAACATATTGCCATCATACTCAATTACTGATTTATTTGTGGTTGAAACGATACAATCAACTTTAATTTTTACTGGATTATTATTTGATACATCAAACGAATTTAAATGAATCGGTTTTATATCATTGCTATATGAATCTGTAAACAATGGATATTCTAGATTATACTCTCCAAACATTAATCCAATATTTTTAAATCTATTTAAGTTTAATAAGCTCTTTACTTTAATAAAATCATCATGATGTTCTAAAAACCGACTAAAATACTTCTTAGTCCTTTCATCTGTAATTTTGATCTCTGAAGTATAAGGAGACAGAGTAATAAACGGGCGACTATAATTGAACAATAGTATTAAAATAGCATTTAATACGAACCCTGAGATCACAATTAATCTAATTAATTTGAATTTAAATACAGAAATTATAAAATGAGCTAGAACAAGTGAATACAGCACCAAAAAGGGCACATGTAACTTTACAAAAGGACTCCACTTTAGATAAAAACAAAACAATAGAAAAGACAATGAAATTCCCAAAGCATAGAAAATGATTCGTCTATTCTGTCTTTTGAAAAATATCAAAAAATACAATAAGCTTAATAGTATCAGAATCATATAAAAAGGATTCGCCCCATTATTTTCATGTGTTGCCAATGGATCTATATCAAACTTATGTGATGATATTTTAGGATTATTCACATCCAAACTCATTAAGTTATGTGCTTTCTCAGCTGCTATATAAATTATTGGTGCAATTTTCGGAATACCGAATTGATTAGATATATTTTTAATCACACTCGATACCATCATTTTAAATGAATGTTCTTCATTTACATAATAAGAATCAAATACCTCATTAAAACCAATAATTGAATTTGTTAATTTATAATTCCGTGTATAATGACCTGAATTTATTGATCCAAAAAAAAATATTACAACCAGAAAATAAGACCATTTTATTTGACCTTTCTTACTAATCACTTTATAAAAATATGTTATTATCCAGCCTATTAAAAAAGGCAGTATGTAAACATAAACAGTACTCTTTGTCGCTGCAGAAAGGCCAAGACTAATACCAAGAAAAAAGAAACAAATAAAAGAGTTACGTCTAATTGTTAAAATCATAAAATATATTGAGCTAATCATAAAGAACGACAACACTAATTCAACATGAGTTGATGAACCTAATAACACCACTTCTGGAATACATATCAAAATGAATACAGACAATACTTGGCTAAGTCTATTTAACCCTAACTCTCTGCCTATTAGACTTATTCCAGCACCAGATCCAACTAAATATAATAATTGTACACTATTAGAAAAATAATCATTTCCAAATAAGAGGTTAACATTTAAAATAAGCACCTCAGCAAAAGGCGGTGATATTAATTGGGCATAAACTGGTGTTCTAAAGTTTGATAAGCTTTCATTTTGAATCCAATGAATAATTCTTGCCATGTGATAAGCCATCGAATCCCAATTGTTAGTTGGATAAATTAGTCCTTGTAAAAAAATTCCAGCAAGAATAAAAACAGTGAAACCAATTAAAAATTTCTCAAACCCAGAGAGATTATTAATCGCATTTTTAAATTTTATCTTTATAAAAGGAATTTTTTTGTAAGATTCTTTTTTATAGATAAAATAAATTAGTGTAATATTTATGACACTCCAACTTAATATTAAACTGAAATAATTTAGAGAAGTGAATAAACTTAAAAACTCTGTTACAACTAATGTTAATACTGAAAATGATACTATTGATTTTATTATAGAAAGCCTTGTATTATCTAGAGACAATAAGAGTAAAACCAACCCAAAAAAACATATCAAGAGTAAAAAAATTGCCATTTATTAAAAGGAATTAGATAAAAAAAAGGAATACAAATTTATTTAACACTTGTAGAAAACTCAACAACACATAATTCACACCAACAATCCTTATAAATCTCTTTTAAACTCTTTAAATTCTCCTTGACAACCGGTAGTTAACTCACCAAAATTGTGCATTGGGCTGACAAAAAAAACAGCAGCACATTTTGAGCATTTTATCTCTCTCTTATCTTTCCTTTTCCATTTGAATGGCAACATTATCAATATGCCCTCCTAAAGGAACATTCAACTTACTTACTTTTAGTTTTATTTTGGTTACCTCTGGAAATTCTTTAAATAGTGTTTCAGAAATACGTTTAACAACATTCTCTAATAGATTAGAACGAATAGCCATTTGCTCCTTGATAACTGTAAATACTGTTTGATAATTAACAGCATCCATTATATTATCTGTTTCTGCTGGCTTAGATAAATCGGCATCTAATACAACATCAACCTGAAAATTTGTACCAATATCAGCCTCTTCTTTAAAGCAGCCATGAAAAGCATAAATCTTTATTCCTTCTACAAATATTTTTCCCATAGTTTTTTTGTTAAAAGTCGAAAATAAAAAGTTTATAAAGTAAATAGTCACTTCTTAATCCTTTCAACTTTATGAACTTTTAACTCATTTTTTCTTTGCCGAAAAGTCTTTTAATGTAGCAGTTCTGTTAAAAATCAGATTCTCTGCTGTAGAATTATCATCTACACAGAAATAACCTAAACGTTGAAATTGGTAACGCTCTTGTGGTTTAGCATCTTTTAACGCTAACTCAACTTTACAATCGTTTAAAACTGATAGAGAATCGTTATTAATAAATTCTTTAAAATCTACTTCTTTATCTCCATCTGGATTTTCAACTGTAAACAATCTATCGTAAACATTTACCTGAGCGCTAACATTATCAGAAGCTGAAACCCAATGTAATGTTCCTTTTACTTTGCGCTTACTTTCTTCAGAATCACTTCCACTCTTACTTTTTGCATCGTAAGTACATCTTACTTCAACTATGTTTCCGTCAGCATCTTTAATAGCTTCTTCACCATTAATAATGTATCCGTGCTTTAACCTAACTTCTTTTCCAATTCCTAATTTAAAAACCTTTTTAGGACACTCTTCTAAAAAATCAGCCCTTTCGATATAAATTTCTTTAGAAAAAACCATTTCTCTTTGTCCAGAATTTTCATCCTCGGGATTGTTATCGGCCATTACTATTTCTGACTCATCCCCTTCATAATTAGTAATCACCAATTTTAAAGGATCTAAAACAGCCATTATTCTATTGGTTGTTTTATTTAAATCTCCACGAATACAAGACTCTAATAAAGCAAAATCAATCATTTGCTCTCTTTTAGAAACGCCAACAGTATCAATAAATTTATGGATAGAAGCAGGAGTATAACCTCTTCTTCTTAATCCAGAAAGTGTAGGCATTCTTGGATCATCCCAACCATCTACAATATTTTCTTCAACCAACTGCATAAGCTTTCGCTTACTCATTACAGTATAGTTTAAGTTTAAACGAGAAAACTCTCTTTGCTTTGGTCTTGTATTTTTGCTATGTACTTGATCTAAAAACCAATCATATAATTCTCTATGGGGTTTAAATTCTAAGGTACATAATGAATGTGAAATTTGCTCTATATAATCCGACTCACCATGTGTCCAATCATACATTGGATAGATACACCAATCGCTAGCAGTTCTATGATGATCTTTATGCATAACTCTATACATAATAGGATCTCTCATTAACATATTGGTATGAGCCATATCAATTTTAGCTCTTAAAATATGTTCTCCTTCTTTAAATTCACCTTGTTTCATTTTATTAAACAAGTCTAAATTTTCAGCTACACTTCTATTTCTATAAGGACCATTAACCCCAGGTTTCGTAGGTGTTCCTTTTTGAGTTGCCATATCCTCAGAAGACTGAGAATCGATGTAAGCTTTTCCATTTTCTATTAACAAAATAGCCCAATCATATAGTTGCTGAAAATAATCTGAAGAATAACATTCTTCATCCCACTTTAAACCCATCCAGTTTAAATCAAACTTAATAGCGTCAACATATTCTTGCTCTTCTTTTGATGGATTAGTATCATCAAATCTTAAGTTAACAGGAGAGTTGTATCTTTCTGCTAATCCAAAATTTAAACAAAATGCTTTTGCATGACCAATATGTAAATATCCATTTGGCTCTGGTGGAAATCTAAATTTTAAGTTAT
>CAJWVX010000044.1 GCA_913048175.1 uncultured Flavobacteriales bacterium
ATTAACAGCTTAATTAATCATCGAATTTTAGAATAACACTCTCGTTTAACGGGGGTCAAAACATTTTGATTGTCCTGCTTGCCTAAATAATTATAAATTTAGTGCAAAAGTTTATTTCAAAAAAAAGCACTAACCTTTCGGTTAATGCTTTCACAGTAATTGTAATATAAAATTAAATAGCAGCAACCGATTCCGAATGGTATTCTCCATTTTTAAGTTTCTCTTGTACTTTTTTAAATGTGTTCACAGTATATTCAACATCTTCTAAAGTATGCATTGCTGTAGGTATTAAACGTAACATAATAATCCCTTTAGGAACTATTGGATAAATTACTATCGAACAAAATAAATTATAGTTTTCTCTTAAATCAACTGTTAAATTTGTTGCTTCAGGTATACTACCATCCAAAATAACTGGTGTTACCTGTGTTGTAGAACTTCCTAGATTAAACCCTGCCTCTTTTAATCCTTTTTGTAAACTATTCGCAATAAGCCATAATTTCTCTCTAATTTCTGGACTATTTTTAAGCATATCTAAACGCTTTAAATTACCTATGACTAAAGGCATTGGTAAAGATTTAGCATAAACCTGAGAACGCATGTTATAACTTAAATAATCAACTATATCTTCCGTAGAAGCAATAAAACCTCCAATACTTGCCATTGATTTTGCAAAGGTTCCAAAATAAACATCAACACCATCCTGACATCCTTGTTTCTCTCCTGTTCCAGCTCCTGTCGGACCCATAGTACCAAAACCATGTGCGTCATCAACAAACAATCTAAATGGTACTTTTTCTTTTAATGCAATTATATCTTTTAAATTTCCTTCATTTCCAGACATTCCAAAAACACCTTCTGTAATCACTAAAATAGCACCTTTTGTTTTATTCGCCATTTTTTCAGCTTTGTAAAGCATCTTTTCAAGGCTCTCCATATCATTATGTTGATATACTAACCTTTTCCCTAAATGCAATCTCAATCCATCCATAATACATGCATGCGATTCTGCATCGTATACAATAACATCATTCCTATCAACTAATGCATCTATTGCAGAAAGCATTCCTTGATAACCAAAATTTAATAAAACTGCAGCTTCTTTACTTTCAAATTCAGCTAACTCTGCTTCTAATTGTTCATGATGCTTTGTATTACCAGACATCATTCTTGCTCCCATAGGATAGGCTAATCCCCAATCCCTTGCAGCTTCTGCATCTACCTTTCTAACTTCAGGATGATTTCCTAAACCTAAGTAGTTATTTAAACTCCACTGAAGAACTTCTTTCCCTCTAAAGATCATTTTATTATTCAATTCACCTTCCAACTTTGGGAAAGCAAAATATCCATGTGCCTCTTTAGCCCATTTACCTAAAGGACCTCTATTCTCTTTTATTTTCTCAAATAAATCTGCCATAATAACTTTTCTTATTTAAGCTGCAAAGGTAAATATTCTTAATCGATATAAGAAACTTGTGTAACGAACTTTTAACAAGGGATAGTTAGTAAACTATTCGCATAAAATTTTACTTTTGTTTTAAATAATGGATACTTCAATATCAAATAAAATAAGTCTTACAATTCTGCTTTTAATAGTTGGTGTCTTTATTTTGTTTGGTTTGGATCTTTTTTTAGGTTCGGTTAACATCCCATTTAAAAGTATCTGCTCAATATTAATTGGTGAAACAGCAGAAAAGGAAACTTGGAAAATAATCATTTTTCAATCACGATTACCAAAAGCAATTGCAGCAATACTATGCGGAAGCGCACTCTCTGTTTGTGGATTACAAATGCAAACACTTTTTAGAAACCCATTAGCCGGGCCTTATATTTTAGGTATTAGTTCTGGTGCAGGCTTAGGAGTTGCAATATTTATAATGGGATTGTCATTTTTAGGAATCTCTGGTTCTGCGGTAACATTATCTGCGAATTCTGGAATTATTATCGCCTCAATTTTAGGCTCATTTGGAGTATTAACTATTTTGTTATCTGTTATTAGTCGATTAAAAGATATAATGACAGTTTTAATTCTTGGGATTATGATAGGAAGTGTAATTACTGCAATTATTGGCATCATTCAATATTTTAGTAATGATGCTCAATTGAAATCTTTTATAATGTGGACTATGGGGAATTTAAGTTCTGTTACGAACGATCAACTTAATCTTTTATTACCAGTAGTAGTTATTGGGTTAATTCTATCTTTTATAAGTTCTAAAAGCTTAAACGCTTATTTATTAGGAGAAGCTTACGCGAAAAGTTTAGGCGTTAACATTAAAAAATCAAGAATCCTCATTATAATTATTACATCTATTTTAACTGGAAGCATAACAGCCTATTGTGGCCCTATTGGCTTTATAGGTATTGTAATCCCTCACTTGGCAAGAATGATAAGTAATTCGTCAGATCATAGAATTTTAACACCGCTATCAATACTTTTAGGTATAAACGTTTTATTAATCTCAGATATTATTTCTCAATTACCTGGTTTAGATCAAAACTTACCAATCAATTCTATTACTTCATTAATTGGAATTCCTTTTATCATTTGGATAATTTTGAAGAATAAAAAAATAGCAAACCTTAATTGAGTAAAGAATTAAACATATCATCCTTAACTGTTGGTTATAATAATAAACCTACTCTAAAAAACATTAGTATTTTAAGTGATAAAAACATGATGATTGGTGTTTTTGGTAGAAATGGCCAAGGTAAATCAACCTTACTAAAAACCATATCAGGACTCTTACCTCCTATTTCAGGCCAATTTAATTTTAATGGAATTGATATTTTAAATATCTCGGAAAAAGAAAGAGCTAAACTATTAAGCATTGTTTCTACTACTAAATCGAGTATTGGAGCAATTAAAGTACAAGATTTTGTTGCTTTTGGTCGTTTTCCTTATACTAATTGGTTAGGGATTAACAAGGTTAAAGATTATCAAGAAATTGATAAAGCAATTAAGTTGTGTAAGCTAGAAAGGTTTGCCAATAGAAACTACGATGAATTAAGTGATGGTGAAAAACAAAAGGTAAACATTGCTAGAGCAATTGCTCAAAATACACCTCTTATTATTTTGGATGAACCCACTGTTCATTTAGACTTAATTAATACAATTGAAGTTTTTAAACTTTTACGTGAATTAGTAAAAACACATAGTAAAACAGTAATTATTTCAACACATCAGATGGAATATGCTCTTCAGATTTGTGATCAAATTTGGCTAATTAATGAAGGAAAAGTAGAGTCCTTATCTCCAGCTGAAATTATTTCCCAAGAAAAGTTAACTGAATTATTTGATGATGATTTAATAAGTTTCGACAAAAATTCTCAATCTTTCCGTTTAAAGTAATTCGCTTTTAACAATACTTAAATTTAAAATCAATCACTTATTTTGCTAATTCCTATCTTTTATTAAGCCTTAATGCTAAAATATGTTTAGAAAATGGAATTTCAGTTTTAGTAGCTACCCTAATATTTTTTTACTGTGTTTCGAATTTAAGGGATTTGGATAAGTATTGGTAGTAAGAATATTGCATTGAAATCACTCTTTCCTATATTTGTTCTCTATTTGTAGCATCAGTAATAATATTATTTATACTCTCTGTAATTTATAAAAATAGAGATGATAATAGATTTCCTACAAACTCGTAAATATTATAAGAAAACAAAAAAGCTCTCTATCTTGAAGATAGAGAGCTTTTTTGTTTAGTGACTAACCTATTTTATTGGGGTAGTATAACTTATTTCCAAAACTCGGAAGAGTTTCACTAATTACTTAACAGTATCAGCTAATGCTTTACCAGCTTTAAATTTAGCAACTTTTTTAGCAGCAATTTTAATTGTAGCTCCAGTTTGTGGGTTTCTACCGTCTCTTGCAGCTCTTGCTGAAATAGAAAAAGTTCCAAATCCAATTAATTGTACAGAGTTACCACCTTTTAAAGATCCTGTTACGTTAGATACAAATGCATTTAATGCATTTCCAGCATCTACTTTTGATAAACCTGCGTCTTTTGCGATTGCATCAACTAATTCTCCTTTGTTCATAATGTATATTTTTAAATTGTTAATAAATGTTCCTATCAAATTTAGTAGATTTTATATAGGATTTTTGAATGTTATTATATAGTTATTAACAAGCTATTAACATTAGTTTCACTTAGAAAATGTGACATCAAAAAATTTTCCTTCTTCAGCAATTTTAGTTTTTTCAAAAACTGTTTTTGATTCACGTAAAAGAACATTTAAATCTGGGTACCTATTAGAGAAGTGACCTATAATCAGCTGTTTAGCATTAGATTTTTTTGCAATTTTTGCAGCTTGTTTTGCCGTAGAATGATAGGTTTTACTTGCCCTATCAGCGTGTTCTTCTGTAAAAGTTGCTTCATGGTAAAGTAAGTCTACATCCTTAATAATAGGAATTATTGACTCAAAATATTTTGTATCAGAACAAAATGCATAGGAAAAAGAAGGCAAGCCATCTAGTGTAAGCCTCCTATTATTGATGAATTCTCCATTTTCGGCAGTGTAATCTCCTCCTAGTTTTATCTTATTAATTTGATATTTTGGTATATTATGAGCATTAATTGCCTTTGGATTAATTCTTCTAGGTTTTGGTTTTTCTTTAAAAAGATAACCTGAACAAGCAATCCGATGTTTTAAAGGAATTGATATTACTTCAAGTTTATCGTTTTCATAAACTAGTTCTGATTTTTTTGGATTTACACTTTTGTAGACAATTGGATATTTTAAATGACTTTCTGAGACCCTTAAATTAACCTCTACTATCTCTTGTATATTACTAGGACAATAAATAGTAAGCTCACTAGTTCTACCTAACAAATGCATAGTTTGTATTAAACCTATTAAACCTAAATAATGATCTCCATGTAAATGACTTATGAAAATATGATTTATCCGTTGAATTTTGATCTTATGCTCTCGAAGTCTTAATTGAGTTCCCTCACCACAATCCATTAAATAATATTGCTCATCTATATTAATAAGTTGAGCCGTTTGATTTCTGGTTAAGGTTGGTGCTGCAGAAGCACTACCCAATATTAGAACACTAAATTTTGTCATCAAAGTTATTCGGTACTCAAGTTTTTTCTATTTCTTCAACAAAAATAGAGTCTATTGCTTCTTTAGAAGTTTTTTTAATATTTAAAATTGAATCTAACTGAGAAATAGTAATTAATCTTTCAACAGAAGTTTGAAGTGAACTTAAAACAAAAGAACCTTTTGCTTCTTTGCAAACTCTATGACCAATTAATAAAGAACTTAAGCCAGAGGAATCGCAGTATTTTACACTTTCCATATCAATAATAATATTCTTTACTCCGCGCTTACTAATTATTACTAATTCAGATTTTAAATCAGGAGCCACAATAGCATCAAGTTTCTCTGTACTAAATTTAATTAAAGTATACTTCTCTTGTTGTTCTATTTTAAAACTCATGCTTTTTATTTTGTTTACGAACAAATATAAAAAATCTTAAATAATAAACAAACTTAGAAAGAAAGGAAATCCAATAAAATCATCTCTTCCAGTTAATTAACTGGTATTTATAGATGAAAAATACAGATAAACCTATATCTAAACTAAAAAGCTACTACTCAACTTTTTTATATGCACCAATAATAGCCTTAACTAATTTATGTCGAATCACATCATTCTCATCAAAAGTTACAAAACCAATACCTTTAACTCCTTCCAATACTTTTAGAGCTTGAATTAAACCTGAAGGTTGTCTCTTAGGTAAATCTATCTGGGTAGGATCTCCTGTAATAATAAACTTAGCTGATTTACCCATTCTTGTTAAGAACATCTTAAATTGACTTTCTGTAGCATTTTGGGCTTCATCTAAAATAACGAAACTTTTATCTAAAGTTCTACCTCTCATAAAAGCTAATGGTGCAATCTGAATAATACCTGTTTCTAACATTTCAACTAATTTTTCTGAAGGGATCATATCTCTCAACGCATCATACAAAGGTTGCATATAGGGATCTAACTTTTCTTTTAAATCACCTGGCAAGAATCCTAAATTTTCACCAGACTCAACAGCTGGTCTTGTTAAAATAATTCTTTTAACCTCTTTATTTTTCAATGCTCTTACTGCTAACGCAACAGCAGTGTAGGTTTTTCCTGTTCCTGCAGGTCCAATTGCAAAAACCATATCATTTTCTAACGATTCGTTAACCAATTTACGCTGGTTAGCTGTTCTAGCTTTAATTACTAATCCTCCGTTTCCGTAAAATAAAGCTTCATCATCGTGTTTGAGTGTAACACTTTTTCCTGTGGCAGTATCCTCACCCATTAAGCGTTCAATATTATTTTCAGTTAACTGCTTATACTTAATTAAATGCCGGATCATTAATCCAATCTTCCCTTCAAAAAAAGAAATTTCTTCTTTATCACCGATAGCTTTTAGTAAATCGCCACGTGCAATTAACTTTATTTTTGGGAAATAATTTTGAATTACATTTAACTTACTCTCATTAACTCCATAGAGGTCAATAGGATTGATTCCGGAAATTTCTATAACTCTTTCGCTCAAATAGTTTGTTTTAAATTTATACCTTTGAAATATCTTATTTTTTTACGATAAATATCATTATTTAGATACGTTATTACTAAAAAATAACTCATTACTTATTAACTTTTTTTAATGGCAATTATTACGTTAACAACAGATTTAGGACTCGTAGATAACTACGTTGCTTCTGTTAAAGGCGCGATATTAAAGGAAATCCCAACTATAACTATTGTTGATATTACTCATGAAATTCCTTCTTTCGATTTATCAAAATCTGCTTTTGTTATAAGAAATTGTTATCAAGATTTTCCTGAAGGAACAATACATATTATAGGTGTTAACTCAGAATCTGATTTTGAAACACAACATGTAGCTATATATGCAAACGGACATTATTTTATTGGTGCTGATAATGGTGTATTTTCATTGATCTTTGATACCCCTCCAAATAAAGTTGTTGAATTAACTATTTCTCAGGATACAGATAGAATAACCTTTCCTACAAAAGATGTTTTTGTAAAGGCTGCTTGTCATATTGCTAGAGGTGGAACTTTAGAAATTATTGGAACTGAAAAACAAGAGCTTTCTGTAAGAACGGCTTTTAGAGCCGTATCAGAAAACAATATTATTAGAGGAATAGCTACTTATATTGACCATTACGGAAATGTAATTACAAATATCAGCGAAAGCTTATTTAAAAACTTCGGTAACAGAAGATCTTTTAAAATACTTTTTAGAAGTGCTGAATATGAAATTAATGAAATAAGTTTAGCATACTCATCTGCAATTGAAGGTGAAAGAGTTGCCCTATTTAGCTCTACAGGGTTTATTGAAATAGCTATAAATAAAGCTAATGCTAGCAAACTTTTTGGAATTAACCAAGGTGATATTATTAGAATAGAATTTTATGATTAGAATTGTGAAAATGACTTTTGATCCTGAAAGGGTAAATGAGTTTTTAGCTAATTTTGAAGAAGTAAAGAATAAAATTAGAGAATTTGAAGGTGTTCAACATTTAGAATTACTAAATGATAAGAATAAACCGAACATTTATTTTACATACAGCATTTGGAGAGATGAAGCATGCTTAGAAAAATATCGTAATTCTGATTTGTTTAAATCTATTTGGAAAGTTACAAAACCAATGTTTATTGAAAAAACAGATGCTTGGAGTGTTGATTCTTTAGTTAAATTACCTTAAAAACGAATTGTCACCCTGAGCTTGTCGAAGGGTCTTTAGATTAGTATCAATGGTGAAATGTGAGAATGAGTAAATGCTTTAATAAAATGTATAATTAATCATTATAGCATCCTATCATTTCTAACTAAATAGATGGAATCCAAACCAAATTCTCAAAAACGATTATGACTTCACGAACAAAACAGTTTCTAGAACTACAAGGACAAACAAACCAAAGCCCTTATTTAATTGATGTAGATAGAGCTGAAGGAATTTACATTTGGGATAAAGCAGGAAAACGATACATGGATATGATTGCTGGTGTTGCTGTAAACAACATTGGACACCGACATCCAAAAGTAATTGAAGCTATTCAGCAACAATTAGATAAACATTTACATGTAATGGTTTACGGAGAGTATATTCAAGATACTCAATTGGCTTTGGCTGAAAACTTAGCATCTATACTTCCTGAAAAATTAAGCTGTTCTTACATAGTCAATTCTGGAACAGAGGCTAATGAAGCAGCTATTAAATTAGCAAAACGTTATACTGGTAGACAAGAAATTATTTCTTGCAAAAACTCTTATCATGGAAGTACACTTGGGTCTTTAAGTGTTTCGGGTAATAAAGAAAAACAAAGTAGCTTTAAACCTTTATTACCACAAGTACAATTTATTGAATTTAACAATATTGAATCTTTAAATCTTATTAGCAATAAAACCGCATGTGTATTAATTGAAACAATACAAGGAGATGCTGGCTTAGTAAAACCAACACCAGAATTCATTACCACTTTAAGAGATAAATGTACAGCAACAGGTGCTTTATTAATTTTTGATGAAGTGCAAGTTGGCATGGGAAGAACTGGTAAGATGTTCGCTTTTGAGCATTACACTATTATTCCTGATATTTTAACTTTAGGAAAAGGGTTAGGTGGCGGAATGCCAATTGGAGCTTTTATCTCCTCTAAAGAAATAATGCATAGCCTAACATACAATCCTATGTTAGGGCATATTACCACATTTGGAGGACACCCCATAAATTGTGCCGCAGCAAATGCTTGTATCAATGTTTTAAAAGAAGAAAACTGGATAGCAGAAGCAGAACAAAAAGGACAACTCTTAGAGAACATTTTATCTCAAGCTTCTGACATAAAAGAAATACGCAGAGCAGGTTTATTCTTTGCTGTAGAAATGGAATCTACTGAAAAGGTTGCGCAGGTGGTTACCAACTGTTTAGAGAAAGGCCTTATTGGTTTCTGGTTCCTCTCTACTCCTACTGCTTTTAGGCTATCTCCTCCATTATCAATTACTGAAGAGGAAATTAAGATAGCTGGTGAAATAATTATTTCTTCTATTTAATAGATTTAGTATTAAATATATTACTTTCACAGACTATTATTTAAAAAAACATTATAAATAGTTTCAAATGAAAAAAGCACAAATTTTAATCGCATTAATAACAATTAGTAGTTTAACTATTTTTAATTCTTGCTCTTCTGATACTGATACTGCACCAAAAGAAACAGTTTCTGAAGAAGCTCCAAAAAAAGATTTAGCTACTGAAAATACTAATGAAACAATAAGCACTACTATAGATAAGAGTTTAATAATTGGTTGGAACAATAACCGAAAAGATAAAGACAGTATAAATTCTATTTTAATTAATTCAGGAAACAAGTTCTCTTTTGTTAAAGACAGAGTTTCTAAAACTATTCATGCCTACATGGGTTATAATGATGAATCTAAAAGATTGTCTTTAACTTTTGTAGATTCTGCTGCTGATACTATAGGGAATAAAGTTTGTATTGCAAAAGCTATTGCTTCTGAAGGCATGGAAAACTTACCAGATTTTAAGCACATTGATAAAGACAACCCTGATTATATCTCAATGGATACAGCGAAAACACGTATTACTAATTGGACAACTGCTGACATTAGAGAAAAATGGATGACAGCACGTTTTAACAAAAAAGAAAAAGAAAAAGAAGCATCTAACGTAATTTTTCAAGCGTTTGTAATTAATGCAATTGATTTTGACGCTGGTGTACAACATGATTGTTATATCGCACTTAAAGATACAAATATTGATAAAGGAGCTAATAATGCAGATTTAATTATTTTAAACACAAAAACAAATAAAATTGTAAATGCAAGTTTGGAAGATTTAACCACTCCAATTCCTCCTTTTGGTAATTTACCTACAAATCAGTTTGGTCTTCTTGAAACAATAAAAAACAACTAATTTATACATTAATAAATAGTATCACCCCTTGCTTACTCTTTACTGGAGTGATGATATGTTTTTATAATTATAAAAACATATGTAATAGGAACTCAATATTTATATTTTATTTATTAGCTAGCTTTTTAATTGACATCGCAGGAAAAATTATCTTCTATTATTTAGATTATGATAATAATCTTATCTTTTTTAACTTATTAAGTCTATTAGAGATTATAGTTTTTTCTATTTATTATCTCAATTATATAAATAAAAAAATAATTGTATCTGTTATTATTGGTATAGGTATTATTTACCCATTAATCGAAATAATTGTAATAAACACTGACAATATTACTAGCTTTCAATCTTATTCTAAAGTATTGGTTGCGTTTCTAATTACCATAATGTCTCTTTATTACATCATGCAACAAATAAAAAGAGAGTTAGAAATTGACAACCGGAATTTAATTTTTGTAATCATTGCTTACTTCTCGTTGGAGTTGATTTTCCTATTGCCACTCAACTTTTTAATTAACTATGACTCTCCTATTGTATTATACATTTGGTTTCTACGCCTCGGTGTTAACCTTTTATTTTATAGTTATTTAATTCGTTTTATATGGAAGAATGGCAAAATGCAGAAACAATCACAACTTGGATTGTAATTGCGGTCGTATTTTTACTACTACTACTTGGGTTTATTGTTTTATTGGTTAAAACAATATTCAAAAAAATAGTAAAAACGAAGCTAGCAGAAGCTAAAGCAAAATTAGAACACCAACAAAGCTTATTAGATACCACCATTAAAACGCAAGAAAAGGAGCGTAAACGAATAGCTGCAGATTTACACGATGATTTAATTGGTAAATTAACCGTTATTAAACTTCAGCAAGAAGTAAGTAATACTCCCAATACAGAATCAATACAACTAATTAACGAGAGTATTAAAACGGCTAGGCGCATATCTCATGATTTAAGCCCTCCGTTATTAGAATTTACACTACTTCCCGATTTAATAAAAGACATTCTTGATCCTTGGAAAACTAAGTTTAACATCATTTCTTTTTTTGATATCCGAAAAGAGGATGATAGCTATAGTAGTGAATTTAAAATACAGTTTATTCGTATCTTACAAGAAGTAATTATAAACATAGATAAACATGCCAAGGCGAGTGAAATAAGTGTTCATTTTAGGCAATCAAACAAATCCACTATCTTTATCATTAAAGATAACGGTATAGGTTTTAATGATGACAATCAAAAAAAAGGCTTAGGTTTAAAGAATATTGAAACAAGAGTACTTCATTTAAAAGGAAATTACCGCATGCAATCCCAAATAAACAACGGTACTTCTTCAATATTTTTATTTAAACACCAGTAAATATGGATAAAATAACACTTGCACTAGTAGATGATGAAGCATTAATTGTTACTCTTTTAAGCAGCTTTTTTACTCAACAAAACGATATTGAAGTTTGCTTAACAAGTAATAGTGGCGAGGAATTTTTAGAAGAGTTAGCAAAGCAAGAAATATTACCCGAAGTATTGATTTTAGACTTAAAAATGAAAGCTAAAAGTGGTATTGATGTTTTAGAAATTTTAAAAGAAAGCTATCCAAGCATTAATACTATTATTATGTCTTCTCATTATAATAAATCGTTTATGGGCTTTATGTTAAAAACAGGAGCGGCTGCTTTTATTCCCAAAGGAATTTCTCCTCAAGAATTATTAAAAATAGTTAAAGAGGTAAAACAAACAGGATTTTACTTTCAGCCAGATCAATTAGAAATAATAAGAGAACAAGTTGCTAAAAAAACACCTACTCCAAACATTAACAATAACAACGTTTTATCAGAAAGAGAAATGGAGGTTTTAAAATTAATTTGTCTTCAAAAAACGGCTAAAGAAATTGGAGAGAAATTATTTATAGCTCAACGAACAGTTGAGGGCCATAAAAACAATTTGTTTTTAAAGACAGAAACCAGAAACATTGCCGGATTAGCTATTTATGCCATTCAGAACAATTTGGTAAACTCAGAAGAGATCTTCTTGAATTAAGCTATTAAATCTTTAAACAGTAACTAATCAATTACTCTCTGCCAGGTTAAAATGGAGGAACAGGAGCTGTCAAATCATACAAATGTTTTCTTCTGGCAGATGTTTTAGATACAGTACCAATATAATCGGTATTCATTAAAATAGGAGTTAACTTATTTTCATGATTTAACGCAAATGTTAATACAATGTTTGCGGTTTGCTCTTCTGTAATCACTTTTGCTACTACTTCTTTTTCTATGATAAAATATTGAATGTTCAATCCATTGTAAGATGTAAAATCTTTTAAAGGATCATTAGAGTTTAATAAGGTATTCCAATCTGTAATACCTTTATGTGCTGTAGTTGCTTGTATAATATGTTCTGATAATATTTGCCCTTGCTCATTAATTTCTGTAATAGGTACATCTGTAACTAAACTTAATTGCTCCAATTCTAGGTCTCTATCTTGAGGTAATCCTCCTACAGTACCAAGCTCTATATTTTTTTCTGCAAATGCACTTAAAGGAAATTTCGCTTCGGTTTCACTTCTCAACGCTAGCCTAAAATGAGTTGTATTAGGGTTGTTTACCAATGCTTGTAATGCTACTACAGAATAGGTAAACGAATTAGAGAAATCAAGATAGTTGGAGAGATAGTACTATCATCAAGACAGATCTAATAAAATTTTAATTTAAGCGTTCCTTTAAGTAACTATTTCAGGTAATTTTACACCTTTCCAGTATTGCATAGAAACAAGAGAGAAAATCATTGTAGAGGCTAATCCCTTAATTAAAATTACTCCTCCTATTTGAGATGATTCATCTGCTCCAGCTAACAATAAACCATTAGCTATATTACTGACATAAACCGCATCTTTAAAGCTTAAAAATACAATTAAGCTAATTGCACTAAAAACCACAGCAATAGCAGAAGATATAAAAGCTGCTCTAAAATTTTCTAAATAGCCATCAATTCCTTTTTGAATATTAGACTTAATTAGATGATTCATAAAAGCTAACACGATAAGTCCAATAAACAAACGCAAATAAGTGTAGTCAGCTAAACCTAAATATTATATAAGTAAAAAATATACACCTAAAGACAGAAATATTAAAAGTGCATAAACGAAAATTTTTTTTTATTTTTCATAACACTATATTTAATGGGTTTATATTTCTTTATGAATTTCAGAGATATATGTTGCGATTCATTAAATGTTTTTTTTCATATTTAATAGACTCCTAATCAATAAAAGCCACTGCCAACTTTATATCATCATAGGTTACTGAACCTACCAATTTACCATAAATAGCATTTAAGCTAATTGGAGCACTTTTGGGTTGCTCATCGTAAGCGGATTTAACCTTTTTAAGAATAGCTGCTTTAGGTTTGTAAAAGTTCAGATTTTCATCTGGATTATCTTTTCTAATTTTAATTAAATGTCCTGCAATTGTTCCAACAGAAAGTCCGCGAGTTTCTGCAATTTCTTTTAACGAAACACTTTGTTTTAAATGAATAAGTGTAACATCATAAGTAGACATTTTACTGTTTTCCTTTTCTTTTACACGATTTTTATGCTTCGTAATTTCTCTCTTATCAATTAATCCTCCAACATCTCTTATAAATACTTTGCCTATTAAATCTAATTCATCCATTGTAAATTCGTTATCCGAATCACCAGATAATTCCTGAAAACGACCATCTGCCTTATTTGCAAGAGAATCAACCCTTAAGGCCATTTCATTCAACCCTAATAATTGAAGGTTTTCTAATTTCTTTAAACGAGATAATGCTACATAACCTTGTCCTGTTTCAAAAGTTTTAGAAAGATCAATTTCAGCAGCATCCAAAGTCATTCCCTGACATTTATGAACCGTAATTGCCCAAGCTAAACGTAAAGGAACTTGATTATAACTTGCTAGGGTTTTACCATTATCATCCATAATGGCCCAATTTTCAATTTCAGTTGTAATGGTTTTTCCATTCAATAGTTTTACTGAAGGAAACCCTTTATCTGTAAAGCCTAAAATTTTACCTAAAGAACCATTTACATAACGATGTTCTTTATCGTTTTTCACAAACATTACCTTAGCACCAATTTTAAAAACCAACTCCTCTCCTGCTAAAACAGAATTCTTTAATGTTTCTATCAGTTTTTTATTACCAGATGTTTTCGCTTTAAACTTTTTGGGTGTACCTGATAGTTGTGATAAATGTTGTGCATTTACTCTATCAACATCATAATTATGTGTGTAAAGTTTGGTAGGTTCTACATCATCAGCCAATTTATTAGTTGATGCTTTTTTAAGCGTATCATAACTCTTTTTGGAAATATCTCCTGTTCTAATTTCATTTAAAATTAGATTCAAGTCATTGTCACTTTGTCTGTATTGCTCAGTTAAATAACAAACCGATAATTTTGCATTTACCCAAGCTTCTGCCATAAAAGCAAACTTATCTTTAGCTGCCTCTCCTTGATTTCCTATTGGAGGTAACTGAAAGAAATCTCCACAAACTACTATTTGAATACCTCCAAAAGCAGCCTCATTTTTTTTAAAATAACGCAACACTACATCAACTGCATTTATTTGGTTTTTATGCAACATTGATATTTCATCAATAATTAACACTTTAACCTTCTCTAAATGCTCTTTTAAGTACTTTTTAGAATTCATACTTGCCAAGTTTCCTGACGTGATAAATTCCTTTACTCCAATACCTGACCAAGAATGAATTGTCATTCCGTTCATATGTGTAGCAGCAATACCAGTAGAAGCAGTAACGGCAACCTTAACCTTCCGTTCTTTTAAATAATCTATGTATTGATTTAATACATAAGTTTTACCTGTTCCTGCTGAACCAGTTAAAAAAACATTTTTTCCTGATTTTAATATTGCTAGCGCTTTTTCTTGTTGCATGTCGTGAAATTAATTAATCAAAAAAGATTGAATAAATATTCCAATAACACTTATCAACAAAATCAAAACTAAAAAAAGTAACTTTGCAACATTATGAGTTTAGAGCAAGAAATTAGTAAAAGAAGAACATTTGGAATTATTAGTCACCCCGATGCAGGAAAGACTACTTTAACTGAAAAACTGTTATTATTTGGTGGAGCAATTCAATCTGCTGGAGCAGTAAAATCTAATAAGATTAAGAAGACTGCGACTTCGGATTTTATGGAAATTGAAAAACAAAGGGGGATTTCTGTTGCAACTTCTGTAATGGCTTTTAACTACAAAGATGTTAAAATTAACATTTTGGATACTCCCGGTCACAAAGATTTTGCTGAAGATACTTACAGAACACTAACAGCTGTAGATAGTGTTATTTTAGTAATTGATTGTGCTAACGGTGTTGAGGCTCAAACAAAAAAGTTAATGGAAGTTTGTAGGATGAGAAAAACTCCTGTAATTGTTTTCATTAACAAAATGGATCGTGAAGGACAAGACCCTTTTGATTTATTAGATGAAATTGAATCTAACTTAGGAATTAAAGTTAGACCGTTAAGTTGGCCAATTGGAATTGGAAGTAGTTTCCAAGGGGTATACAATATGTATGAGAATCACTTAAATCTATTTGATAGTAACAAAACAAAAATGGAGCGAGATGTCGTTTCTATTAAAGACATTAATGACCCTGTTTTAAATGACCAAATTGGTGATGCTGCTGATGAATTAAGAGATGATGTAGAATTGCTTGATGGAGTGTATGACAAGTTTAGCACAGAATCTTATAACGCAGGCGAATTAGCGCCAGTTTTCTTCGGAAGTGCTTTAAACAATTTTGGTGTTCAAGAACTTTTAGATACGTTTGTTAAAATTGCTCCCTTTCCTAGAAGTAGAGAAACCAATGTTAAAGTTATAGAACCAACAGACGAAAAGTTTAGTGGTTTTATATTTAAGATACATGCAAACTTAGATCCTAAACACAGAGATCGTATTGCCTTTTTAAGAATTTGTTCTGGTAAATTTGAAAGAAACAAGTTTTATCAGCACGTTAGAATTGATAAAAAAATGCGATTTAGTAATCCTACCAGTTTTATGGCACAAGATAAAAGTGTTATTGAAGAAGCTTACCCTGGTGATGTTATTGGACTGTATGATACTGGAAACTTTAAGATTGGAGATACTTTAACGGAAGGAGAAAAAATGGAATTCCAAGGAATACCAAGTTTCTCACCTGAGATATTTAAAGAATTGGTGAATAGAGATCCAATGAAGACCAAGCAACTAGAAAAAGGAATTCAACAATTAACTGATGAAGGAGTTGCTCAATTGTTTATTCAACAACCTGGTAATAGAAAAATTGTTGGTACGGTTGGAGAATTACAGTTTGAAGTTATTCAATATCGTTTAGAGCATGAATATGGAGCTTCTGCAGCTTTTGAAGCTAAAAACTTACACAAAGCTTGTTGGATGACTACTGACAATGAAGCAAAAATGGAAGACTTTATTAGACGTAAAGCTCAGAATATTGCTAAAGATAAAGATGGTAATTACGTATTCTTAGCACAAACAAGGTTCTTGCTACAAAGTGCAGAAGGCGATTATCCTGAAATAACTTTCCATACTACATCAGAGTTTAAAACCGAAAAGGTAGAATAATAGAAAAAGCCTCCGAAGAAGTTCGGAGGCTTTTTAGTTTTAGGCATTATGTCTGATATAATTATTCAAATCAGAAACGCTACTTGAAAATGAAAACTTTCCATTAATAACAAAGTAGTTTTCTTTATCTATTGTTTTGTTATAAGCCAATTTTGCAAATTTCAGTTTAGAATTGTCAAAAGTTAACTGATCCATTATTGCTGAAACTTGATTTACATTCATGTGGTTTGAAGCCAATGCTTGTATAGCAATTCCTGATCTATCATCATCAAAATGTTCTTTTTTCAAAACATCCATTAATCGGTTAAAACTATTACCAGACATTACAACTGGACCATAATTATTTCCGAATCCATTATTTCCAAAGTTACTTTGTCCATAATGACCACCTTGATTTACAACTGGCTCACATCCTAAATTCCAATCATTATTATGGTTTTGTGCCCCGTAATTAATTCCGTAAGTATTATGGTCTCCATGTCCATTATTATGACTATTTCCATGATGTCCGTTTGCGTTACCATTATGATGAGTAGCCTTCTTGAAAAATTTAAAACTTAACCTATTTCGTCCTTCAACTTTTACAAAAACTTTTCTTTTAGATGGCACATTAATACAACCTTCATAAATAGTTTTTACAAATCCTCCATAACCATTGTGATTCTTGTTTCTCTTAACAATTTTCACAAAATGATCTCCTGGAGATACATTCTTTAAACTAAAGTTTCTCGTTTTTTGGGAAATGTCATGATCCAAAGTGATTATAAAACTTGAATTATCCCACATTTTAATGTTTAAATCTGAATTATATGTTCCATGTCCTACGCCATGCGCATAAGCACTTCCTATAAAAAGGGTTAAAACCGATGTAATCAATATCTTTCTCATAATTAGTCCTCCTATATTTTGGTTAAACATATTAGTAGACTTTCAAATGCTATGCCAAAAACAATAATTTGGATATGATTACATAGACATTTGATATAAAAACATCTATTATTTTAAAATCTCTCCTAACCAATTATGATAATCATGAAAAGTATTTAAATTGTTGTGTGACCCGTTTTTTATGGTAAGTAACTTAATATTATCAGATAACTCTTCTAGTAAAAGGCTCGATCTATAAGGTACCGTTTCATCTTCTGTACCATGAACTAAATGCACCTTACCTTTTACATTTGGCAAATACTTAGCTGTTTTAAATTGATAGTTTAACAAAATTGAATTAGGCAAATAGGGATAATGAAATTTTGCAACATTATAAAAATTAAAATATGGAGTTTCTAAAATCAATTTACTTGGATGATTTTCATGAGCAATATAAGCTGCAATTCCAGTACCTAAAGATGATCCATAAACTACAATATCTCTTTCTTTGTAATCATAAGTCAATTCCTTATAAATAAGTGTTGCATCAGCATAAAGCATTTTTTCATTTTTAATTTTGCCGGTACTTTTTCCATATCCTCTATAATCATACATCAACACGTCATAACCTTTATCTATAAAATCAATAGCTTTTAATCCCCAAGATTCTAAGTTATCTGCATTTCCGTGATGGTAATATATAATACCTTTAGCATTCTCAGCTTTAAATAGTAATGCATTAAGGATGTTTCCATCTTCAGTTTTGTAAAATTTTTCCTCAAACTCTGTTTCAAAAACAAATTTATACTTGTCAGATAGTCGTTCAGGATGAAAAATTAATTTTTCCTGAAAAATATAAACACCGATACTCACTCCAAGTAAAATTGCAGGAATAGAGATAATGATATATATGAGAATCTTAGGCACGTTAAAAGAATGTTAAATTGGTTTAGTCTTTGCTATTTAATACTAAGTTTGAAATCTAAACTACTCAAAATTATGAAGAAATTATTTTCTATCCTTTTAATACTTAGTATTTCTTTAGCAGGATTATCCCAAAATAATAGCTATAAAATTAAAATGAAGATAAATGGAATGAAAGATTCCACTTGCTATATAATTAACTATTTAGGGCAAAACAGGTTTTATAAAGATACTGCACAATTTAATAATGATGGAGTTATCATTTTTAAAGGAGAAGAACAACATCCTGGAGGAATGTATACCTTGTTTACAGGGACAAAAATATTATTTGATTTTATCATAAATAATGAAGAGTTAATAGATCTAGAGACCGACACAATAGATTTTATCGGAAATATGAAAATTAAATCTTCTAATGAAAATAAGGTTTTCTTCGATCGTCAAAAATTTATCACTAAAAAACGTGAAGACTCTCAAGCACTTCGCGAAAAGCTTAATGCTAAAGAGACTTCTGATATAGAAAAAGAAGAATTAAATAAAGAATTTACTATTATGGGGCAAGCAGTTAGTGCTTATGACTCAAATATTATAAAGACCAACCCTACCCTTTTTATGTCCGTTTTTCTAAAATTAATGAAAGAACCTGAAACTCCTGATTACAATGAAATAGAAAATGATTCTATTAAGAAACTAATGAAGTATGAATATTATAAAAACCATTTTTTTGATGATGTTGACTTTTCTGATTCACGAATAAACTATACCCCATTCTATCATCAGAAATTAGATAAATACTTTAAGAATGTTATTTATCCAATGCCCGATTCAATTATTAATGGAGTAGATTATATCTTAAATAAAGCTAAAGCAAATGATGACATTTTTCAATACAGCGTGCAAACTCTCTTTAATAAATATATTAAATCAAAAATTATGGGAATGGATGCTGTATACGCTCATATTGGAGAAAAATATTATACATATGATCTTGCATTTTGGTCTGATTCAGCTCAAATTGAAAAAATACAGGAACAATCAAGAAAACTAGCTCCATTACTTTTAGGTAAACAAGCCATTAACTTATCATTATTAGATACAGGAAACAACTGGGTAAATATGTATAAAGATGTAAAGGCCGAGTATACAGTTTTGGTATTTTGGGAAGCAAGTTGTGGGCATTGTAAAAAGGAATTACCCAAATTAGCTCGTTATATAGATTCTGTTAAAACAACTGTAGATATTAAAGTATACTCAGTTAGTAAGAATCATGATGATGAATGGAAAAAATTTATTAGAGATAATAATTTAGATTTTGTAAATGTTGCTGTTCCTAAAGAAGTTTATTCAGATCAACAAAAGGCTACAGAATATATCAGAAACGGATTTACAGACCTTAAAAGTCTAAACTATAACACCACTTATGATATATTTACAACACCTCAGATCTATTTACTGGATAAGGATAAAAAAATTATTGGTAAGAAATTAGAGACAGGATTGCTTAAAAAAATAATCAAGAAAGAAGAGGCTATTAAAAAAAGATAAATATCCTTCTCTTTATTTAAAAATGATATTCAAAGATCATAATTAGAAATTATCGTCAAGTTAAAAGATTGTTAATTAGGTTTAAGTCTTTCTTATTTAATACTAAATTTGAAGTATCTAAACTATACTGATTATGAAGAATTTATTATCTACCCTCTTAATACTAAGTATTTCTTTTGCTGGATTTTCTCAAAAAACTGATTACAAAATAAAAATGAAGATTGATGGCATTAAGGAATCTCCTTGCTATTTGATTAACTATTTTGGACAACAACGTTATTATAAAGATACTGCACAATTTAATAATGATGGTTTAGTCATTTTTGAAGGAAAAGAACACCATCAAGGAGGAATTTATGGTGTTTATACTGACGGAAAACTCTTATTTGAAATCGTAATTAATGGAGAGAAATTAATCGATTTAGAAACTGACACGAATGACTATGTTGGTAATATGAAAATAAAAACATCAAAAGAAAATCAAGTGTTTTTTGATCATTTAAAATTAATTTCTGGTAAACAAAAAGCATCGCAACCTTTAAGAGCTAAATTAGCTAATAAAGAAACTTCAGAAAAAGAAAAGAAAAAAATTAATGATGAACTAACTGCTGTAGGGGAAGAGATTAACACTTATAGATTAAATGTTGTTAAAGAAAATCCAAACCTTTTTGTTTCGGTAATTTTTAAGACAATGAAAGAGCCAAAAGCGCCTGAATTTTCAGAAATTGAAAACGATTCGCTTAAAAGGCTAATGAAATATGAATACATTAAAAATCATTTTTTTGATGATGTAGATTTCTCTGATGCACGAATTAATTACACTCCTCTTTATCATAATAAAATAGATAAATATTTTAAGAGTATCGTTTATCCAATGCCCGATTCTATTATAAAAGAAGTTGACATGATTGTTAATAAAGCCAAAGCAAATGATGAAATTTTTAAATATACAGTTCATCATTTATTGAGTTATTATGAAAAATCAAAAATTATGGGGATGGATGGAGTTTTTGCTCATATTGGATTAAACTACTACACACAAGATTTAGCCTACTGGGCAGATTCTGTACAGATAGAAAAAGTACAAGATAAAGCAAGAAAGATATTTCCTTTAATGATTGGAAAACAAGCAATTAACCTAACATTACTAGATACAAGTGCTAAGAACTGGGTTAATTTAACTAAAGATGTAAAAGCTGATTATACCGTTTTGGTTTTCTGGGATCCAGATTGCGGACATTGCAAGAAAGAACTCCCCAAATTAGCGCACTACATTGATTCCATTAAGACTACTGTAGATGTTAAAGTTTATTCTGTAAGTTCTAATCATAACTCAGAATGGAAAAAGTTTATTGTAGATAACAACTTAGATTTTATAAATGTTGCTGTACCTAAAGTAGTTTATAAGGATCAGCAAAAAGCAACTGAACTAATTCTTAGTGGTAAAACAGATTTAAAGAGTTTAAATTATAATACAACTTATGATATTTACACAACTCCACAAGTTTACCTATTAGATAAAACAAAAAAAATTATAGCTAAAAAATTAGATACAGACTTGTTAAAAACTGTTATATCGAAAGAAGAAGCTAGAAAAAATAAGATATGAAAAAACTTATTCCAGCATTTATTGTTATTTCTATTGGTATCACTATAGGCTATTTTATGATTGATAATAATAAGCCTAAACCTAAAGTTTATAACCCAAGCGATCTTAACCCTGATTTAGTAGACGAATCTTTAAGAAACGTTGATAAATTTCATAGAGTTGGAGCCTTTAACTTAACCAATCAAGATGGAAAAGTTATAACAGAAAAGGAGTATGAAGATAAAATATATGTAACTGATTTTTTCTTTGTTACCTGCCCTACTATTTGTCCTAAAATGACAAAACAAATGAATCGTGTTTATGATGAGTTTAAAAACAATCAAGACATTTATTTGTTATCTCATACGGTTATGCCAGAAGCAGACTCTGTACCTGTACTTAATAAATATGCACAAGATTTAGGTGTTTCTTCTGATAAATGGAATTTTGTAACTGGAGATAAAAAACAGATTTACAACCTTGCTAGAAAAACTTATTTTGCAGCTATAACCGAAGGTGATGGAGGAGTAAACGACTTTGTTCATACAGAAAACTTTGTATTAGTAGATAAAGATAAACGTTTAAGAGGTTTTTACGATGGAACATCAAAAGAAGATGTTGATAGACTAATTATTGATGTTTATGCGTTAATAGAAGAGTATATAAAAAACTAAAAAGAAAAGGTATGAATGTCATCACAAAACTTGTTGGATTAATTTTTATAATATCTCTATTATTCTCTTGTAAAAGTAAGCTTGACCAATCAACTATGTTTAGTGGTAGAACCCACAAAAATAAAAAAGGAGTATACAACACTGGTTTAACTGGAAAAAAATCGCCAAGCTTACAAATAGCTAAGGAGTATGACAAAATGAGTAAGTATGATGGCAAACCTAAGAAAGCTGCAAGAAAAGCAAATAAAGAGTTAGCTAAAAAGAAAGCGGTTATGTCAAAGAAAAATGCAAAGTTTGTTAAGAAAAAGAAATTAGGAGTTAAACCTGGTAAAAAGAAAACTAGCGGAGATAAATAGTCTAGTGTTTAGTGTTTAGTGTTTAGTGTTTAGTGTTTAGTGTTTAGTGTTTAGTGT
>CAJWVX010000045.1 GCA_913048175.1 uncultured Flavobacteriales bacterium
TTGTTGGATTAAAAACAGTTCCATTGGTTACACTATTATTCCAAGTATAAGTATTAGCTCCAATTCCATAAACAGAAACTGTATCTCCAGTACAAATTGCGCTAACTGTAGCATTTGCAATCACATTAGGTAAAGCGTTAATAGTAACAATAACAGAATCAGTATTTACACATCCATTTAAGTCTGTTCCTGTAACATGATAGGTCGTTAAAGAAGTAGGTGAGGATGTTTGAGTTTGTCCAGCTCCTAAACTGTTATCCCAATTATAAGTGTCAGCACCAGTAACACTTAAGTTAACTTGATCACCATCGCAAATTGATGTATCAATACTTGCAATAACATTTGGTAAGACATTTATCATTACGACAATAGTTGTATCATCAGTACCATTATCATCTGTAATAGAAAGATTAATGTTTTGCTGACCAACAGTATTAAATGTTATGGTATGAGCTCCTTGGTTATTTGCAGTACTTGGAGTTCCATTTTGGAAATTCCAGTTCCAAGCATTGATATTTGAACCAGTACTGTTGTCAGTAAAAGTTATTGAGTCACCAAGACAAATTGTATCATTAGAAAAAGTAAATGAAGCAAGCGCTTGTCCACAAGTCGTTACAGTTATGATTGAAGCTACTCTATAAGGTGCAGGGCAGACACTAACATAAAATGTATCTGTTACACTAAGTGATGAAGTAATAAAAGGATTGCCAGTAAATAATAAATTTCCTCCAGTTGGAGCATCATACCATTCAAATATTGGTCCAGCAGGAGCTGTTCCTGTAATTGAAGCTGTTAATGTTGTTGTTGTATTTGTGCATATTGTTGCATCATTAACTGTAATATCAAAAGTTGGAATTGTTTCTGTAGGCATTCCTGTACCACCTCCAGTTGCCCCATTCGGAGGGAAATTCGACATATATGGACTATCTGTGGTGCCATTAGCTCCACCATTAGTAGCTCTTGTTGGAGTTCCTGATGTTATTGCAATATAGCCACCACCACCACCACCACCAGGACCCTCAACTTCTCCAATAGAAGCAAAGGCTCCAGCTCTTAGAATCTGAAGGCCTCCATTTCCACCATTAGCTTCAAGAGATAATGTAGAAGCGGTTATTGGAGATTTAATAACTATTGTACCCCCAGAACCTGCACCACCTGCACCATCTGTTCCAGTAACAGTGTTAAATGGAGCGGGAGCGGTTGATCCTGAATTAAAACCATTTTGTCCGTTAGCTATAATATTGCCTGAACCTATAACGTTTCCGAAACTTGATATGAAAATAATTCCGCCTCCTTTGCCTCCAGATCCTGCAGAAATAGGGTTTTCATTACCGTCTCCAGCACCACCAGCGCCACCCATAAATATTTTACCAGTAGAGTAATCTAAAGGTCTTCCACCAAGGCCTCCATTATTTCTTCTTCCATCGCCTCCCCAATCAGGGTGGCCAGGCCCTTTTGTCATTGGGTTTTCATTTGAGCCAGTATGAGTGTATCCTCCTCTACCTCCGCCTGAAGAATTAATCATAGCAATAGATGGAGATTCGAGAGCCCAAGCTGTATTGAAACTTGGATCTGGCACTCCAATACCTTTATTCCAATTAGATGGGTTTCCTGCATTTGATCCACCACCACCACCAGCACTAACAGAGGTTCCACCACCACCAGCATTAGCAGCAGCACCTTTACAATATCTTCCATGTAAAACTGCATCATAAAATACCTGATCTCCAGAAATTCCTTCACCTTTTTCTCCACCTTCCAGGGCATTATTTGCAGCAAACCTTTGTCCTCCAGCAATACTAGAATTTTCAGGTTGTCCTCCTCTAAAACCAATTTCAGAAACATCAATTTTACCACCAGAATTAATTGTGGTGATACCATCTACTTCAATAGCTAAGACACCTCCAGTTGATCCATTCCAAGGATTTGCGGTTAAGTTACCGCCACTGTTTATTGTTAAATCAGAATATCTAGGGACTCTCAAAACAATAACTTTTCCTGATGCAGTATAATTAAATGATAATGGGCAATCTAAATTAATTGTTGAAGAATTTGCAGCATTTTTTACTTGAGCCAATTCGTAATTACCACAGTTCATATAGTCAATAATTCTACCCCAAGTGCTGAAAAATTGTGAAGAGCTATCTAGTGGGTTTACAGCTCCAGATTGAGATCCTAAGGTATCTTCAACAAAAGTTCCTTGAACCTGAATAATCATAATTAAATCACCTGCAGAAAGGTTTCCAGAAAAATTTGTGTTTAGATTTGAATTTGCTACGGTTATTGATGTTACTCCCAAATTTGCATCAGAAGTTAGAGTAGTGTAGGCATTTACTACCTCATTTCCTGTTATAGTTTTTGATCCATCTTTTCCTCTTTGTGCATTTAGGAAGTTTGTACTTAAAACAATTAAGATTCCTAATAAAATAATTTTTTTCATAAAACGTATAGTTGTACTTTTCTATGACCCGTAATTAATACGAATGGTTGCATTTATTTAAGTAAATAAATGTAATACAAATTTTAAGTAAAAAAAAGGTTAATTGATTAACGGTTAGGCTATATCATACTTTCCTAATCTGTTTAAATGTTTTGCGTGACTAGAAATTGCACCGAGTAGAGAGTTTTGATAGTAGGGTAAATTAAATTCAATTGCTGTATCTCTCACTATTTCAGAAAGTTTTGGGTAGTGTATATGACAAATATTAGGAAATAGATGGTGTTCTATTTGAAAGTTTAAACCTCCAACAAACCAAGATAAAGGTATGTTCTTTTTACCAAAATTTGCAGTGGTGTAAAGTTGATGTATTGCCCAATTGTTATCCATTTCTCCACTTAGTTTTGGTATTGGAAAATCTGTTTCGGACACAACATGGGCTAATTGGAATGTTACAGAAATAAATACGCCTGATGTAAAGTGCATTGCGAAATAGAACAATAAAGTTATCCACCAAGCTTGCGAAGAAAAAATAAGTGGAATGACAAAAATAAATGCGTAATAAAATATTTTAGCACTAACTAATTTTGCAAAAGCTGTTTTATAATCAATGTTTTGAGTTTTTATAAGATCTTTTTTTCGGTATCTTTTTAGTTGAATAAAATCCTTTTTTGTAGACCAAGCTATAGTTATTAACCCATAAAGAAACCAAGCATAAATTTGTTGAAAACGATGAGCTTTTAACCTTTCTTGGTGGTTATTGAAACGCATTAAAGTTCCATCTAAATCTTCATCATGTTCATGAATATTAGTATAAGTATGATGAAGCACGTTGTGCTGTATTTTCCAATTAACAGAACTTCCACCAATTATATTAATCAAGTATCCTAAAGCCTTATTTACCTTTTGATTTTTTGAGTAAGCACCGTGATTGGCATCATGCATTATAGAAAATCCTATACCAGCCATTCCTAACCCCATTAATGTCCATAATCCCCAGATAACAAAAGAGTTTTGTGTAACGTTTAGAATTATACAAAAGTAAGGAACTAAATAAAGGCTTAACATGCAAATGGTCTTAATAACCATACTTGCATTGCCATATTTAGATTTATTATTATCTTTAAAATAGGAGTTAACTCGTTTACGGAGTTCTTTTACAAACTCAGGTCTATCTTTTGTGTTGAATTTAATTCTTATAGGTTCCATATAGACTTATTTTATGGTTAAAAAACAATACAAAATTACGGTTTTTATAATTCGTCTACTTTATAAATGTTTTATTAATTAACATATTGAAATATTGTAGTAATTTTAACTTCAAACAAAAATATTTTGAAAATTAGTATACTATTTTTATTCCTTATTACAATTTCAGTAAAAGGTTTACATGCAGAGGAGTGGGATATTGTTAAATCAAAAGGACAGGGTATAATCACTGTCTTTTATTACAATTCAGATCACTTCATTAATGATTCTTCTGGAAAATTAGAAGGTATTGAATATGATATTTTAATCAAGTTTAAAGAATATTTAAAAAGTGAGGGGGTAGACCTCACAATTAATTTCAAACGAGCACCTGATTTTACGAGTCTTTATAATGAGATAAAGTTTGGAGGTAGTGGTGAATTTGGAGCTTGTTCCTTCTCTATTACCGAGAAAAGAAAAGTAGAGGTATCTTTTTCACCGAAATATATGCCTGATATTCAGGTTTTAATAAATAGTAATAATATTCCTATTGCTAAAAATGAAAGTGAATTTGTTACGTTGTTCTCTCCTTTAATAGCTTTAGGGGTTAGGGGTACTACTTTTGAAAAAGATCTTCTTAATTTAAAAAGTGTTCTTCCAAATTTAAATATTAAGTATGAAGAATCATCAAGAATAATTAGAGATAGAATCATCTCTTCGGATAATTTGTTTGGATACATTGAATTACCAACGTATTTACACCTTTTTAAAAATGGGTTAAGGTTTAAAAGGCAGAACTTATTTAAGGTTGAGCGAAATGGATATGGAATTATTCTTCCTAAAAATAGCTCTTGGTTAATTCCTATAAACAAGTTTTTTAATAGTTATGAGTTTAAGATTGAAGTAAATAAAATCATAAAAAAGCATTTAGGAGAAGATGTAATTGATTTGTTGTGGAGTATTGATCAATCAGAAGAAAACCAAAGTGAACAAGAGATTTTTTTGTTAACTATGGAAAGAGAAGCTCAAGAGTTGGAAATTAAGCAGCAAGCATTGAGTGTTCAAATTCTAATAGGTGGGGTAGCTATTATTGTGATTATAGCTTTCCTTTTGTTTTATGGTTATAGTTTAAAAAGGTCTGTAAATAGGTCTTTAACAGCGAGAAATAGGTTAATAGAGAAACAAAAAACAGAACTTGAAAGATTATCGATTGTTGTAGAAAAAATGAACGAAGCAGTAATTATTACTGACGCTTTAGGGAAAGTTGAATATTATAATAAAAGTTTGGTTAGAAATTCGGGATATACTACAGAAGAATTTGAGCTAACATACAAGGATCGGATGCATCTTCAACAGCTTACGAGTAGAAATGATATTCAGAATATTATTGATGGTTTTAAAATAGATTTGACTCCTTTTTTATATGAGAGTCAGCATATGAAAAAGGATGGAACTACAATGTGGACTGCAGCTTCATTATCTCCAGTTTATAATAAAGAGAATGAACTGACTAAAATAATTGTTGTTTATACAGATGTAGATAAGATTAAAGAGTTTTCTAATCAGTTAGCTGAAAAAAATAAAGAAATTACTGATTCTATTAATTATGCTAAAATGATTCAAGACGCTTTATTGCCTTCAGAATCAATTTTACATGATGTGTTTAATGATTATTTTATTTTTTTTAAACCCAAAGATATTGTAAGTGGAGATTTCTATTGGTTTGAGGATCTTAATGGATTTTCTGTTTTGGTTTTGGCTGATTGTACAGGGCATGGAGTTCCTGGAGCATTTATGAGTATGATGGGGAGTAATTTTTTAACAAATATTATTACTGATAAAGGAATTGTATCGACAAGCGAGGCATTAACAATATTAGATGAAAAAGTGAAATCTGCATTAGAAAGTGAAAATCATACATCTAGAGATGGAATGGATATTGTTTTTATGGTGTATAACAAAAAAACGAATCAACTCGATTTTTCTGGAGGCAACAATTCTATTTTTATTCTTAGAGGGGGAGAGCTGAGTAAATATAGAGGAGATCGATTTTCAATAGGTTCTGATGGCTTGGATAATAAAAAATTTAGCGAAGAAAATATTCAGTTACAATCTGGAGATATTGTTTATACTTTTACTGATGGTTATAAGGATCAATTTGGAGGGCCCCAAGGTAAGAAGTTTATGCAAAAGCATTTGCTAGATATTATTAAAATTAACGGAAATAAAACTTTAAAAGAACAAAAAACTATTTTAGAAAATTCATTATCTGATTGGATGGAAGGTTATGAGCAAGTCGATGATATTTCTATAATGGCATTTAAGGTTTAGTCCTCTGATCTTTTTCTAATAGAATCTTATAGGTTTAAGATAAAGTACTAAGACTATATACTGTTTTAGCTAGCTTCGAGTTTTTGTTTTAAGAAAATACAGTCTAAACATCCTTAATGGATAGTTATTCTGAATTATTTTTTAGTATGAATTGGTCACCAGATTTTACTTTACCCTCTTTTAGCACTCTGACATAGTTTTCTGAATAATTAGAATTAGGATATTTTTTTTCATTTTTTGAGTGCTAAAACGAACGTATAAAATAGACAAGGTCTTCTGCTTCTGAGACTTCGATTATAGCTGTACCTACTTCAAAAACATCACCAATTATTATTATTATTATTGATTCACCAAAATATTCAACAGCTAAATTTTTTCCAAAAATTTCGACATTACATTCTAATTCAGGAAATTTTTTTTCTAAAAAGGGTAGTGGTCTACAGGTTATATATAACAATATTTATCTATACCTCTGTTGTCTTATCTGTAACAGTCTTTCCAACCATATCAGTAAAATCTAAAGAAATCGGTCTGTTAACCGATTTCTTATAGATTTCTGTTTGTATCTCTTTACCATTTTTAAGAATAGTAACTAGTTTTACAATATTTGCAGATTAAATTTTTATTACACTATGCTCGCTAAAGCTTTTTCATAATTTGGTTCCTCTACTATTTCTGAAACTTGTTCTGTATAAATAATTTTACCTTCAGAACTTATAACAACAATACATCTTGAATTTAATCCAGCTAAAGGTCCATTAACAAAATTTAATCCATAATCGTTACCAAATTGGGCAGTATTAAAATCTGAAAGCATTACTACATTTTCAATTCCTTCAGCACCACAAAAACGGTTTTGAGCAAAAGGTAAATCTCTAGAAATACAAAGTACTTTTGTGTTTTCTAGGTTTGCAGCTTCTTTGTTAAAGTTTCTAACAGATGTTGCACAAGTTCCTGTGTCAACACTAGGAAAAATGTTTAAGATTAATTTTTGACCTTTAAAATCTGCTAAAGTCACTACAGATAAATCTGTTTTTACTAAACTAAATTCTTTTGCATGTGTTCCTATTTCAGGTAAATTTCCAATTGTGTTTATTTCGTTTCCTTTTAATGTGATTTTTGCCATCGTATATTTTTTTAGTTATGTTTTGCCTTATTTGTAATACAATCTATTAAATATTTATCATAATATTTAGGTAACAAAAGTAAAGTAATTAATAGCACTCCCCGAAAGAACATGTGAGATAAATCCCTAATTGGTTCAAATAGCCCATGACCAAAGGTGATAATAATTATTACTCAGTTTATTGGATAAAGGGTATAATCTTTTTTTAAACTGATAAATTGAAAGTGCTCCTGCTATTAACTCTACATAAGAGGTGTAATAAGCTGTCATTCTAATGATAATGTATGGAAAATAAGGGGTTAAAGTGTTGTGGAAAAAGTGCATAATATAAATGTTATCCACTCCCCAATTAAATACTTTCGCAAAGCCTTGTATTAGAATGATAAATCCTAATAACCACCTTAAAGAAAGTGTCCCAATCTTTCGATTTAATTCCATTACTTTTTATTCTTTTTACTTGATTTCGCTAAAGGGTTGAAGTCAATACAAAGTTGTATCCAATAAGCTAAATATTCTTTTTTATCAAAAATTTTAAGGGTTACAAAAATGTAAATTTTCATTGACCTCCCACTATTACCCATTGTAGAGTTATTAAAACCAGAGGGATAGTAATTATTTTTGGATCTAATTCAATTATCATTATATCAACAATATTTCCAATAATTGCTAAAATGTTTCTTAGGCTGATTTTAGTTAAATAAATAAGCGGCTTTTTTTTATAATTTGGGAAACCAATGATATTGTTCTATTAATCCTCTTGATGTAACCTTAAACTAGTGGCATTATGCTCTCCAAGAGATTGACTGTTTACAGTTTTTGTAGTCTATAATTTTAATAATGGTATGACTTTCAATAAAATACAAAGGTTTTGTAATTTGTTGAAGAACTTAAAATATCTTTGATATTAAAGTCTGTTAACGCTATTATTTTATCAGCTTCTATTGTTGCTAAGGTTTCAAAACTTGCTAGGACATTTTTATTATCTATATCCTTCTAAAAAAGATGTATTTGCTAATAAGTCGTAGACAATTGTTGATTTGGTTTAATTGTCTGATTTACTAGTAATGCAACCTATTACAAGTATTATTGTAACAGGTTGTAACCAAAAGTGTTTTGAAAATAATATTTTTTTTTATTGATTAATACTTATCTCTACAAATTTAGAAGCAGGAGTATTACTTTTTTTAGCAACATTATTTAATGGAACTAACACGTTAGTTTCTGGAAAATAAGAGGCAATACAACCTTCAGGGATATTATAACTTATTACCTTAAAATTACTAGCATTTCTTTCTTCTCCATTAAAATGACTGGTAAGATTTACTATTTGTTCTTGTTTGTAGCCCTTCTTTTTCATATCAGAAGGGTTCATTAAAATAACTCTCCTTTCATTAGAGATCCCTCTGTAACGATCATCCATACCATAAATGGTCGTGTTGTATTGATCGTGAGTTCTAATAGTCATCATAATAAAGTTACCATCCTTGATTTTCTCTTTAGGAAGATTATTTACTGTAAAATTAGCTTTGCTATCAGGTGTTGTAAAAGCACGTGTTCTTGATCCGTTTGGTAAAGAAAAACCTCCTGAAACTCTAACTCTTTTATTAAAATCATTAAAACCTACAATAGTGCCTTCAATATGATCTCTAACAACATCATAGTTATTTATCATATCATTCCAATTTGTAGAACTATTTTTTAACGTAGCGTTAGCAATTCCTGCAATAATAGCGTGTTCACTTTTTAGATTTGAAGATGCTGGGTCTAAACTGCCTGTACTTTTATGTACAACGCCCATAGAGTTTTCTACAGTAATAAACTGTTTTCCACTTTCTTGAATATCTGTTTCAGAACGAGAAATACAAGGTAGAATAAGAGCTTCTTGTCCAGTAACTAAATGACCACGATTTAGCTTTGTAGAAATTTGAACTGTTAATTCGCATTTTTGCATTGCTTCTCCAGTAAACTGGCTATCAGGAGTGGCTGAAATAAAATTTCCACCTAATCCAATAAATACTTTCAGTTTTTCTTCATCCATTGCTTTAATAGCTTCAACCACATCATATCCGTGCTCTCTTGGTGCTGTAAAGTTAAAACGCTCATCTAATTTTTTTAAGAATGATTCTTTTGGCTTTTCCCAAATTCCCATGGTTCTATCTCCTTGAACATTACTATGGCCTCTAACGGGGCAAGTTCCTGCTCCAGGTTTTCCAATACTTCCTTTTAATAATAAAACGTTAACAATTTCTTGTACGTTATCAACTCCATTTTTCTGTTGAGTAATTCCCATTGCCCAACAAATAATCGTTTTCTTTTTAGCGATTAGTAATTGAGAAAATTCTCTAACTTTCTTATCAGATATTCCAGAGTCTTTAACTGCTTCGTTATAGTCTGAGGACTTTAAATGAGTAATTAAATCGGCATAATTATTACAGTGTTCTTTAATAAAATCATGATCAAAAACGCTGTTTGGACTTTTTTCTTCAGCCTCCAGCATCAAAATCATAGCTGCTTTTAATAAAGCAACATCTCCATTTATTTTAACCTGTAAAAAGAGGTCTTCTAATTTTGTTCCGCCAGTTAGCATTGCTAATGGACTTTGAGGATCTACAAAAGTGTTTGTTCCGGCTTCATCTAAAGGATTTATGGTTACAATTGTTCCTCCATTTTTTTTACATTTTTCTAAAGCAGAGAGCATTCTCGGATGATTTGTTCCAGGGTTTTGTCCCATTACAACAATCAGTTCAGCTTCATGCATATCATTCAAAGTAACCGATCCTTTACCAATACCAACAGTAGCACTTAAACCTGCACCGCTAGATTCGTGGCACATGTTAGAACAATCTGGTAAATTGTTTGTGCCAAACTGACGAACCATTAATTGATACATATATGCCGCTTCATTACTAGTTCTTCCTGAGGTGTAAAAGGCAGCCTCGTTTGGAGAGTTTAAAGCATTTAATTTATTTCCAATTTTAGCAAATGCATCCTCCCAAGAAATTCGTTGATAATGTGAGCTGTTTTTTGATAAATACATAGGTTCTGTTAACCTCCCTAATTTACCGATATAGAAATCTGTTTGTTCACTTAAATGCTCTACAGAATTGTTAGAAAAGAAGTCCGCAGTAATTCTTTTATCTGTAGCTTCTTCAGCAATTGCTTTTGCTCCATTTTCGCAATACTCACCTAAGATAGATGGCTTTTCGGGGTCTGGCCAAGCGCAACCTGGGCAATCAAATCCATGTTGTTGATTCATTTTGCTAAGTAGCTTAAACCCTTTTGCCATTCCCATTTCATCAGCAATATGCTTAATGGAAGAAGTAATTGCAGGAAAGCCTACAGCTTTGGTTTTAGGTTCGGTTACTTTTAATTCACTAAACTTTTCTGGTGGTATTATTGTAACTTTTCTGTTGCTCATTAGATAGTTATTAAATGTCTAAATCTTTAATTTTAAAGGTATATTTGGATTGTTCTCTTGAAAAAGTACCTTCTAATTGCTCTGTTAATGTTTCAATTAATCCTAAACCAAAGTTTCGACTATCTTTTGAAGCTTCTAGCCAGGTTCCATCATCAGCATAAATTAAAAGGAATTCATCTTTATTATTTCCTTTTAATAGGCTAATAAATATGCAACCTTCTTTTTGAGAAAATGCATGTTTAATTGAATTGGTTAGTAATTCGTTAATTAGTAAACCTACTGGCACAATAGTTTTTAGCCCTATTTTGTTAATTTCAGAATTAACATTAACGGCAATAGGGGCACCCATGTTTGAAATTGTTATTACATCTTTTGCTAAATCCTCTAGATAGTTTTTGATTTCAATTTGAGCCATATCTACTTTCTGATATAGTTTTTTATGGATAAGCGACATCACCATAATTCTATTAATTGCTTCATTAAAATGTTTTTTCGCTTCTTTCGATTTTAATTCACCTTTTTGAAGTCTTAATAAACTGATTATAATTTGAAGATTGTTTTTTACTCTATGATGAATTTCCTTTACAAGAAAAACATTTTCATTGTTTTTTCTTATTAATTCGTTGTTGGATGTTTTTATCTTATTACCAAAATAGTCGTTAAAAACGATGTATTGATGAATTAAATATCCAATACAGAAAATACTAGTAAGAACTTCAATTATAGCAATTGATAGTTTTGAAGGGCTTAAAGGTTGCAAGGATTCTATATGTAAATTGAGATTAAATAGATAGAAATAAATTATGCCAATAACATTAATTAAAGAAAATAATAAACCTATTTTTTTTCCTAAAGATATGAATGCAATTAGCACAATTGTTATTATCCATAAGAAATCCACAAAATGCGTAAAATCTGGTATTGCGTTTAAAGAATAATTGACGATGGTAGTTCCGCAGATTGTATAAAGCCAAAAAAGGGTGTCATACTTTTTTGTAAATTTTAAATATGCTAAAGAAGCAAATGAGAAAATTAATAATGATGAATAAATTATAAACACTGTTTTGCTATCAATGCTTAAAACTGAAAGTATTAAAAATACAATACTTGAAGTAAGTGTGATACGCCAGGCCATTACATATTTAGCTTTGGCGAAAAAATTGTCTAATTCACTAGTGTTTGGATTAAAAATATTCATGAACTAATACTATTTTTTGGACTCTTTACTTTTGAGGTTTTGTATCTTTATTTTTGATTAAATAATCAATGGCATAAATTTAATAATAAATTGCCACACTAGATTTAGTATTTTTTAAAATAAATTCACCAAATGTCAAGTAAAACAACAGAATCAGATTCTAAATACAATCATTTAGAGCAAATGGAAATAAGTGAACTTATTGCGAGTATTAATGCAGAGGATAAAACTGTTCCATTAGCTATAGAAAAGGAGTTAGAGAGTATTGAAACATTAGTAGGAGTTATTGTTTCTAAAATGGAGCAGGGAGGTCGGTTGTTTTATATGGGTGCAGGAACAAGTGGGAGGTTAGGGGTTGTTGATGCTTCAGAATGTCCTCCAACATTTGGAGTAGAACATGGTTTAGTAATTGGTTTAATTGCTGGTGGAGATTCTGCAATGTGGAAAGCTGTTGAATTTGCAGAAGATGACACTGAACAAGGTTGGAAAGATTTACAAAATCATAACGTTAATGATAAAGATGTTGTAATTGGAATAGCCGCTTCTGGAACTACTCCTTATATTATTGGAGCTTTAGAAATGTGTAACAAAAATGGGTTAGTGACAGCCTGTATTGTATGTAATTCAGATAGCACTGTTGCTAAAGTTGCTAAATATCCAATTGAAGTTATTGTGGGCTCAGAGTTTGTAACAGGAAGTACACGAATGAAATCTGGAACTGCTCAGAAATTAGTGTTAAATATGATATCTACAGCTGTAATGATTAAATTGGGTAGAGTTATCGGAAATAAAATGGTTGATATGCAACTAAGCAATAATAAGTTGGTTGACAGAGGAACAAAAATGGTAATGAGTCAATTAAATTTAGGCTATGAGAAAGCTAATGAGTTGTTATTAAAGTATGGAAGTGTTAGGAAATCTGTTGACTCTCAAAAGTAAATATCATTTTTAGAATAAAAAAGGGCTATTGATAGTATCAATAGCCCTTTTCATAATTCTGATTTTAACCAATTTTATACCCCATTAAAAAAACGATACATCCTGTTATATTTTTTTCTTCTGAAGCAGGTATTAAATAATTAATGTACATTGCCTTAGGGGCTTCTGGCTCGAAAGAAAAAATGTGTTTTCCAATAGATTCACTGCCTTTAATAGCGTACAATAGCTTTCTATTTTTTGAGCCAAATTTTTTATCATAAATCTGAATCTCAAAATCAGAAGGTAGTCCAGCGGTATTGAAAAGTAATTTATATTTTTCACTAGAAAAAAGAGGTACATGAACTTCTGAGCCTTGTTTTTTAGGTTCTAAAGTAAATTGATTAATGTTAGAGGAGTCGTATTTGAAATCGGGTTTCAATTCACTCTTTAATTCATTCTTCAATGCTTTGATATCAATATTTTCAGCTACTTCAACAAAAGAAACTGTAAAGAAGCACACTGTTATTAAAACAATATATGATACTATTTTTTTCATAACTAAATTTAATAGATTCATGGGTTGAGTTAAGCGCCAACTATTTTAGCTCTTAAAATAACTAAATCAGCACTTAGTGCTTTAACAGCTTCATCTGATAAAGTAAATTCTTCAACAGATTCATCATTAAATCCAGTAAAGTGACCATTTATTTTTTCTAAATCAGTAACTAAGTCAGCAAAATCATTATCTGTATCATTTTGTTTGATTGAAGCAATAAGTCCTCCTAATATAACTGCTTGCTCAGATAATCTAGATACTAATTTAGGATTAGCTTCAGTTTCATTAACCTTAGCAGCTAAATACATAGTTTCTATCCAAGCTCCTGTAAATATGATAGAACCAGTGTAACCCATTCCGTTTTCATCTAAATAATCATCCATCTGCATTTGTAAATCAGCCATAATGTATGTTAACGAATCTTCATTACCAACATTAGCTCCTAATCTGTCAGATAATCCCATAGATCCCATAATGTCGGTCATCCATAATTTTTCAGACAATTCTTTTAGAGATACCAAGTAGTTTATTGACTCTTGAGTTTGGTTATTCATGACGCAATATGCCATATCAGCAGCATAAACACCATAATTTAATTTTTGATCGTATTTAGAATTATAGTTATCAGCTTTTTCAGAAGAATTCGTTAGATCTCCAACATATGTCAAACCTGCATTTTTAAACAACTGAGCAATTTGTAAAGGAGAAGGTAAAATATAATCTACTTGATTTATATCTCCTTCCGTTATTACCATTTCTTCCGTTACAGTTTCTTCTTCAACTAAAGCAGTCTCTTTTTCGTTACCACCTCCACAAGAAGCTAAAAAACTTGTTGCTATTAAAATTGCGGCTATTTTGATTGTTTTCTTGTACATAATATATGTTATTGATTTTAATGTAAATAAATAAAACTTTTGTGAGTTAAACAATTTTTATGTTTGAATAATACCAACATTATAAGGTTTTTCTATAGGTGCATGATTGGCAGCTTCAATTCCCATAGAAACCCATTTACGAGTATCTATCGGATTAATTATTGCATCAGTCCATAATCTAGATGCAGCATAGTATGGCGATATTTGTTCGTCATACTTATTCTTTATGTTATTGAACAATTCATCTTCTCTTTCTTTTGTAATTTCTTCACCTCTACCTTTTAGGGATGCTACTTCAATTTGCAACAAAACTTTAGCTGCTGCTGCTCCACTCATTACTGCTAACTGTGCAGATGGCCAAGCCACTATTAATCTTGGATCATAAGCTTTTCCACACATTGCGTAATTTCCGGCACCATAAGAATTACCTATAATAACAGTAAACTTTGGAACAACAGAATTTGCCATGGCACTAACCATTTTAGCTCCATCTTTAATTATTCCTCCATGTTCAGATCTTGATCCAACCATAAAGCCACTTACATCTTGAAAAAATAATAATGGAATTTTCTTTTGGTTGCTGTTCATTATAAATCGAGCAGCTTTATCGGCAGAATCAGAATATATAACGCCTCCAAATTGCATCTCTCCTTTTTTAGACTTTACAACCTCACGTTGATTGGCAACAATACCAACAGCCCAACCATCAATTCTTGCATAGCCGCAAACAATTGTTTTTCCATACTCTTCTTTGTATTCATCAAATTCAGAATTATCAACTAAACTATTAATGATGTTTTTTATATCATAAGGTTTATCTCTAGTGCTCGGAAGAATTCCAAAAACATCTTCAATATTTTGTTTTGGTGATATTGATTCAGCTCTGTTGAAACCAGCTTTGTCATAATCACCAATCTTATCCATCATTCTTTTAATTCGATCTAAGCAATCTTCATCATCTTTACATTTATAATCTGTAACTCCAGAAATTTCACAATGAGTTGTAGCTCCACCTAAAGTTTCATTATCAATGGATTCTCCAATTGCCGCTTTAACTAGGTAAGAACCTGCTAAAAATATAGATCCAGTTTTGTCTACAATTAAAGATTCATCACTCATAATTGGCAAATAAGCACCTCCAGCAACACAGCTACCCATAATGGCAGCTATTTGCGTAATTCCCATTGAAGACATTATAGCATTGTTTCTAAAAATTCTTCCAAAATGTTCTTTGTCAGGAAAAATTTCATCTTGCATCGGTAAATAAACACCAGCACTATCAACAAGGTAGATTATTGGTAGTTTGTTTTCCATTGCAATTTCCTGAATCCTTAAATTTTTCTTTCCAGTAATTGGAAACCATGCTCCAGCTTTAACTGTAGCATCATTAGCAACAACAATACATTGTTTACCACTAACATATCCCATAACTCCAACAACTCCACCAGACGGGCAACCACCGTGCTCTTCATACATTCCTTCTCCAGCAAAAGCACCAATTTCAATGCTTTCAGTTTTTTTATCTAATAAATAGGCTATTCTTTCTCTGGCAGTTAATTTTCCTTTGCTATGATGTTTCGCTATTTTCTTTTCTCCACCACCTAAATAAACTTGATCTAGTTTTCTGTTTAAGTCAGAAACTAACAACCTATTTACATCTTCGTTTTTATTAAAGTTTAATTCTTCTTTTTTAGTCATAGCCGTATTTTTTTTCGAACTTCAAATGTAATTATTATATGTAAATTCATTTATCTTTATGGAATACAATATTTTTTAGCATCTAAATAAAAAATAGACTTGCATCTTATGACAAAACAAATAGCACTAACAATATTCTTATTTTATGTTTCAATTTATTTTCTTACTGCTCAAAATAATAGTGTGATTTTGGGTAAGGTAATAGATTCTGAAACAAATAAAAACATAGAAAATGTTCATATAAAAGTGAACAAAAGAAACATTGTTGTTAAAACAGATGAAAAAGGAAATTACAAGTTGATTCTTGAAAAAAAGAAACGCATTACGTTAGTTTTTACTCATATTGCTTATGAGACCAACTACGAACCTATTGTTTCAATTCAGGACACAATTTTTCTGAATATTCAATTAAAAAAGAAAGTAGAAGAGCTACCAGAATATGATTTTTCTGATGATGGTAAACCGAAAATAGTTTTTAAAAGTGCAAAAATTAGTATAGCTGATTATGAGTTTTATGAAGATAAGTACTTGTTTTTGGTTTATGGAAAAAGGTTAAATAAAGACAGCCAAATATATTTGGTTGATGAAAAAGAGAATATTATTTCTAAACACTTTGTGCCAAGAGATCCAGTAGAATTATACACTGATTATTTAGGAAATGTAAACCTGATTTGTAAAAGAGCTATTTATAGGATCGATATTCAGAATAAGAAAATTTCAATTTATGAGTTGCCCTTAGATGATTTTAATCAATTGATAAAACCAATTGTTGATACCTTAGAGAACAGTGTCATTTTCTCTGACTTTTTAAAACAATTTCCACGTTTTAAATATTATGCTTTTAATCCTAAGGATACTTCTATATTGGTTATAAAAGAAGTGATTCATAAAGACATGGATTGGAAATATAATTTTGAATATGAGTTCTTAACTAATTCAGAAAAACAGTTTGCTAAAAGAATGGCAAAAAAAATAAAAGGTTATGATAGATATGATATCGCAGCCTCTATGACCGGATTTGCTAATGGATTTTTATACGAAACTGTTTATGCTCCTTTGTTTGTTATAAATGATACAATAAATATTTTTGATCATTCAGAAAGTAAGATTTGGAAATTTATTGAAGATACAGTTGATGCTGGCGAGGTTGATTTTTCGTATCATAAACCTAAGAAGAAAAGCTCTTGGAAAAGGCGTTTAATTATGGATGAAGCAAATGGTAAAATATATGCAGTGTTTTTAAAAAATGGTTTTTATTATTTAAAAGAAATAGATACTAGTTCTGGCAAAATTGTAGAAGAGAAAAAATTAACTCATCAATATGTCACTAAGTTAAAAATGAAAGATGGACATATTTTTTATACCTATAAACCAAGACAGACACTTCAGAAAAAGTTTTTGTATAAAGAACGATTTTGATGGCTGTATTTATGTTTCCGATTTTGGATAAATGCAAAAATTTTCTGTTCCAGCTCCTTGTGTAATTTCATCCCAATTGTCAATTTCTAAATCAACTTTAACAACCGTGCATGGTTGCATATTGTTAATAAAATCTCCTGTAAGATAATTAACCAAAGATGATATCGCTGGGTTGTGACCAATCAAAGCAACATTTTTGTGCACATTTGGTAAGGCATTAATTACTCGTATTAAATTAATAATTGGAGCTTCATAAATAGAAGACTCAAATACAGTTGTAATATTCTTGGTAATTATTTGTGCCGTTGTTTTTGTTCTTAATGCAGGACTGCAGATAACTAGTTCTGGCTGAAAATTTAGATTGTCTAGTTGTTTTCGGATAGCTGAAGCATCAAGAATTCCTTTAGGACTTAAAGATCTATCAAAATCAGTTTCCTCATTTTTCCAATCAGAATCTGCATGTCTTATAAGGTAGAGTGTTTTCATATTTTTTTCGATGAATCAATTGAAATCATCGATTAATTTGTTTTTTTTCGATAAAAGATGTATATTTGTAGACGAAATTAAAGGTTTAATAGATATGATTGTATTTTTTGCTATATTAATTTTATTGCTATTCATTGTTCTTTTTCTTAAAGGAGAAGGTAGTAATTATGGGAAAGGTAACCTTAAAACAAGTAAAAAAAAGAATTTCGGTATGTCCGAAAAGAATTTCTTTTTATAAATATTTACAGCTGCATATAAATAGGTCTATTATTTGACTAATCCTGCTGAATAATACCTTCAGCGGTTTTTGTTTTTTTAATAACTTTCTTCATCAATGTTTTGGTCCTTCATTTACCGATTAATTGAAAATAACGAACGTTAAATCAGAAAAGAAGAAGAATAGGTTACAAAATGTAAAAGGGTTTTATATAATTGTTGCGCTAGCTATATTAAGCTTGGGTTTAATTTTATTATTGCGCTTTTTGATTCAGAAGGATGGTTTTTATTTTTTATATGCTGATTTTATGTACTTGCTCTGGTAATTTATTAGCTTAATATTTTTGATTTATTTGGAGAAGAATGGAAAAGAAAAACTCTTAACAAGAAATTCATGAAGAATTATTTTTTATACATTAATAATGAATTAGAAATTTGAAAAGAACTAAAGGCAACACTACATATACTTTATTGCTAGTTTTAGCCTACTTTTTTAAATCCTCTCAGATTTTCTATTAGGTTGAATTTGCTAAATTAGGTGCCTTAAACAACGCAATTAACCATATAATAAACGTTATAGGCAATGTCCTATCTCATTTTATCCTTCACTTTTATCTTAAACTCTTTCAATTTGTTGGAGTAATGTAATTAATCACAAAACGATTAATATTAATTATTATTCAATTATTATTAATTGTTTATCAATTAAATTTATATACATTTGCCATCTAATTTTATTTCATATATAAATATATATAGTATGCCTATAAAAGTAAACCTTGACCTGATACTTGTAAAAAGGAAAGTTTCTTTGACGGACTTGTCTAAAAATATTGGAATAACAATTTCTAACCTTTCTGTTTTAAAGCTGAACAAGGTTAAAGCAATTAGATTTTCTACTTTGGAAGCAATTTGCCGTGAGTTGGAATGTACTCCAGGCGATTTACTTGAATATGTGGATGAAAAAAATTAATAATTTAAACTAAAGACTATGGAAACATTTTTATTATCTGGTATGGGCATTAGCATTATTGTTCTTTTATTGTTTTTCTTTTTTGCCGGTGCTTGGGCTACATTCGAAAAGGCAGGGGAAAAAGGTTGGAAAAGTATTATTCCAATATACAACCTTATTATTCTATTAAAAATTGTAGATAAACCCTGGTGGTGGATTCTATTATATCTGATCCCTGGAATAGGATTTATAATTCATATTGTGGTGATACACTTATTAAGCTTATCTTTTGGTAAAGGGTTTTTATATACCGTAGGACTTTATTTTCTTAGCCCTTTATTTTATTTGCTATTAGGTTTCAGAAAATCAGCTCAATATATAGGCCCAGGAGGGGTTGCATAAAGGTCATTATAAAGTATAGAAAATGAAAACTACACATAACACTTTGTAATATTGTATTTTGGCTACAAACAGTTATTTCTTTTTTACAACTTGCTAAGTTAATCCCATAATTTTTGCTAGCAGTTTTTAAAAAGATACTTAGAAAGCTGAATTCTTGCTTAAAGCATCTTAAGGCTATACTTCTTTGAAACTGTTTGGCTTGATAAGCCTCACAAAATCATTACTTTTAAGATCTAAATAAACTCAAAAATGCAGTATACAGTTGTCATTTTTGCGTCATAACTAAGAGGATTGAACTGTACTAATTTATGAATGAACTAAAGGATTATTTCAATGCTATTTCAAAACTCAGTGAATCGACTTGGGATAAAATATTGCCTTTCTTTAAAGAAGATACTCTACTGAAGAACGAATATTTTGCAAAAGAGTATCAAACCGCACATCAAATTGCTTTTTTAAAAACAGGTGTTGTAAGAGCTTTTTTTTTAAATAAAGAAGGTAAAGATTACAACAAACAATTTTTTGTTGGACAAAGTATAATAGGTGCTTATACCTCTTTACTAACTGGAAATACGAACTTAATTGCTCAACAGGCTTTAACCGATTGTGCTATTTATACTTGTGATTTTGCATCTCTAACAAACCTATATAATGAGTGTCAAGATTTAGAACGATTTGCAAGAAAAATAGCAGAACTTTATTTTTTAGAAAAAGAGAAGAAAGAGATTGAAATCGTCTTACTTGATGCCTCTCAGCGCTATATTCTCTTTAAAGAAGAATTTCCAACTCTCGAACAACTTATCTCTCAATTTCATATTGCCTCATACCTTGGTATATCTGCTACACAATTAAGTAGGATTAGAAGACAGTTCCTTACAAAATAATTTAGCCTTCATTTCTTTACATATGTAAATGGATTCCCATTTACATGGTCGTTGCTTTGTATCTTATTAATTTAAAATACAACGTAATGAAAAAACAAAAAATGATTATTGTAGCATCAACCCTAACAATGTTAATGTTTAGCGCTTGTTCGCTAAAACCTCTAGCTTATCAACCTGAAACTGTTCTAGCATTTGAAGGCACCACACAACTTAATGAGAAGTTAGTAAACAGTGCAAAAATTCAATTAGATGGTTGGTTTGGTCCAGAAGACATCTTGTTCGATAGTTTAGGGAACCTCTATACTGGAGTTCATAATGAAGATTTTAGTGACGGTAGGATTTTAAAAATTGATACTTCAGGACAAGTGGAAGAGTTTTATAACTCAGGTTCTTGGGTTGCAGGTTTGCATTTCGATAAGGAACAAAACCTAATAACACTAAGTCATAAACAAGGGTTAATTAGTATTAGCCCAACAAGGGAAGTTACCGTGTTGGCTGCTAAAGATGAAAATGGAAAACCTTTCCTAATCCCAAATGGGTTAGATATTGCTGAGAATGGAATAATCTACTTTAGTAATACATCGGAAGTCTCCTCCTATAATATTAAGTACGGAAGAAAACTAGTTATGGAAATGAGACCCTTAGGTGGTTTATACAGCTATAATCCCGAAACAGAAGAAATAAAAACACTGATTGATGGTGTTTATTTTGGTAATGGTGTGGTGATTTCAAAAGACCAAGATTATTTACTGATGGTTGAAACTACCAAATACAGAATTATTAAATATTGGATCACAGGCAAAAAAGCAGGAAAAACGGAATTATTTATGGACAACCTTCCTGGTTTTCCTAATGGCATTTCAATAAGAGAAGACGGCAGTTACTGGTTGGGATTTTCTACCAAAAGAAATGAAGATTTAGATAAGATACACCCTCAAATCAGGATGAAAAAATTTGTTTACAGTTTGCCAGAATTTATACAGCCAAAAGCTGAACCCTTCGGAATGGTAATGAACGTTTCAATAGATGGTGAGATTATAGAAACCCTATTTGATACTAATGGAACAGTCTTGCCAGAAGCAGGAGCTGTTAAAGAGTTTAACGGTTATCTGTATATTGGAGGAGATGTACTGCCTTACATTGGAAAATACAATTTAAATACAATCGATTAAAACAAAAGCAATGATAAAGAAAGGCGATACTATGGTAAATGTTAGAACGGGACAAAAAATGACATTTTTAGACACATGGGCAGAAACCAACGGAACACAATTAAAGACGGAGTGCATTAGCCCGGTTACAACAGAAAGAGAAAAATCACATTATCACCCCTATCAAGAAAATAGATTTACCGTTACAGAGGGCCAACTTTTATTTACGATAGATGGAAAGCAACAATTGGCTTTAGCTGGAGATATAGTTTCTATTCCTAAAAATATACCTCATTCATTTTATAATTCTGGGCAAATAGATGCACATTATATACAGGAGTTTTTTCCAGCGCTAAAAATTGACAGCCTATTTGAATCATTCTTTGTGTTAGCAAAAGAAGGTAAGCTTAATAAAAGTGGAACTCCAAATATATTTAGAACTGCACTGCTATTACTTAATTTTGAAAAGGAAATAAGATTAGCAGCTCCCAACTGGAAGGTTCTAAAAGTATTTTTTATGGTATTAGCGCCAATCGCAAGACTTATGGGGTATAAATCATTTTATGAATAAGTACAAGCGCACAAAAATGTATAGAGAAAATAGGGATTTTTAAGTTCTTTAAAGTTCATCACTTTAAAGAAACCCCGTTAAATATAAAACTTGGCTTTTAAGATAAATAAGTTAAAAACGAAATATAAAAATGTTGTTCAGAGCAAACCTGAAAGATTATCGCTTTCTAATACCCTAAAAAACATACACTAACCACTACAGTATATTTAAGCAAGTAGAAGACCCTAGAAGCCATATAAATCAAGTTCACAACTTAATTGACATCCTTCTAATTGGAATAATTTCAGTGATTTGTGGAGCAGAAACTTGGAAACAAA
>CAJWVX010000046.1 GCA_913048175.1 uncultured Flavobacteriales bacterium
AGCAATGTTCGGTTATGGATTGATTGCTGTAGGAGTTTTATTTATTGCAAAAAAAGCAGGATTAATTTCAATAGAAATTTCTCATTATATATTTTCTTGGGCTTCGTTTTTTATCGGGTTGGGTCTGCTAAATATCTTTATTAAAAAAAATTTAAGAGCAGGATTGATTTTTATTTCTATAGGTTTGATATGGATGGTTTGGAGAGTAGTAGATGTACCTATAGATTTAAAAGGAATGATGTTTCCAATTATTGCTGTAGTGATAGGAGTCTTAATGGTAACTGTTAAGACTAGTAATAACAAAAAAAATGGTAATGAGCATTCAGAACATGAAATAGATATGGTAACACTTTTTGGAGGGGGTAACAGAAAAATCACTTCAGACCAGTTTTTAGGAGGTAAGGTGACGAGTATTTTTGGGGGTAGCGAGATAGATTTAACAGGAGCGAATCTAAAAGAAGAGCAATGTGTTATAGATGCTTTTACAATGTTTGGAGGTTCTGAAATTTCAGTTCCAAGAGATTGGGAAGTTCATGTTGATGTTGTCTCAATTTTTGGAGGTTTTGATGATAAGAGAGGCCCTGTTGATCTTAGTAGTGAAGGTCCGAAACAGGTTTTGACGATCAAAGGGTTTTCAATTTTTGGAGGTGGAGAAGTAAAGAGTTATTAATCTCATAATAATTACTATTTTTAAGAAAGAATGTTAAATCCAATTACTAGTAATAAGAAATACACTATAAATTATGCAGCAGTGTGGTCCATTATAATTGGCGCACATTTTTGTGTATTACATTGGTATTATAAACTTTCTATAGGAATTGCTTTAGCCGACAGCTTATTGTTTAATGTGTTTTTTGCTTTTTTAGGAATAAGCTTATGGTATTTAGTAAGATACAATAATTCTAATCAGAGCTTTATGGCTTTATTTACAAGTCATATTATTTCATCCTTACTTATAATAGGATTCTGGTTAATTTCGGGCTATTTAATTTTAAAACAATCTATAGATGATATTGATTATCTTTCCTTTCTAGACGGGTCATTCCCTTGGAGAATTGTGAGCGGAATGTTTTATTACTCACTTTTTATTTTGGTTTATTATGTCGTTGTTTATTATCAAGATATTCAGAAAAAAATTAAAGAAGAGGCTAGCCTTAAAACATTGATTAAGGAAGTGGAACTAAATGCTTTAAAAAATCAAATTAACCCCCATTTTTTGTTCAACAGTTTAAACTCCGTTAGCTCTCTAACAGTTACTAGTCCTGAAAAAGCACAAGAGATGATTATTAAGCTTTCTGAATATTTAAGATATTCATTAAGTAATAAAGAGCAGAAAATAACTACGTTAAAAACGGAGATAGAAAACATTCAATTGTATTTAGAAATTGAAAAAATTCGTTTTGGAGATCGGCTGAACTTTAATTTTGATTGTCCTGAAGAAGTGTTAGCTGCTCAAATACCAGCCATGATTTTACAGCCATTATTTGAAAATGCTATTAAACATGGTGTTTATGAAAGTGTTGATACAATTGAAGTTATTTTTAAAGGAGAGCTAGTAGAGGATAATCTTCAATTATCATTGATAAATGATTTTGATCCAGCAGCTAAAAAGACAAAAGGAGAAGGGATTGGTTTGAAAAACTCACGAGAACGGTTGTTTTTAATTTATAAAAAGAATGATTTATTAAAGTTGAGTAAGTCAGAAAACAAGTTTACAATTGATTTAAAAATACCACAAAATGACTAGGCAAACAGCAATAATAGTAGAAGATGAAAAGCTAGCAAGGGATCTAGTAAAAAACTATTTATCTTCTCATCAATCAATAGAGTTAATTGGAGAATTCGCAGATGGATTTAGTGGGCTTAAAGCAATAAATGAGTTAAAACCTAATATCGTTTTTTTGGATGTTCAAATGCCAAAATTGACGGGTTTAGAGTTGTTGGAGTTACTAGAGAACCCTCCTCATATTATTTTTACAACAGCTTATGATGAGTATGCTGTAAATGCTTTTGACTTAAATGCTGTAGATTACTTACTAAAACCTTTCTCTAAAGATCGTTTTGATAAAGCATTAGAAAAAATATTTAGCAAGATGTCTGATAGCGGTTCTATAAAAGGAATCAATGGATTGAAAACACACGTAGCTGAAAATTCTGTGTTAGATAAAATTGTGGTTAAATCGAATAGTAATATTCATGTAATACCTCTGGATGAAGTAGTTTATATTGAATCAGAAGATGATTATGTGATGATTCATACCATTAAAGGAAAGCATTTAAAGCATCAAACAATGAAGTTTTATGAGCAACAATTAGATTCTAACAGATTTATACGAATCCACCGTTCTTACATTGTAAATATTTCTGAGATTAATAAAATTGAGAAGTTTGGTAAAGACACTTATCAAGTGGTTCTTAAAAATGGAGTGTCATTAAAAGTAAGCAGGTCTCGTTATCAGGAATTAAAGATGTTGTTGGGAGTTTAGTTTCTTTTAGCTTTAAAGAAAGAAGTTAACAATTCAGCACATTCATTTTTCATTATTCCTGTACTAATTTCTGTTTTAGGATGTAGTAAGTTTTCTTGGTGTTTAGCAAAACCTCTTTTTTCATCTGAAGCGGCATAGACTACTTTTTTGAGTTGAGTCCAGTAGCTAGCACCTGCACACATAACACAAGGTTCTAGTGTTACATAAAGTGTGCATTCATTCAAATATTTTCCGCCTAAATAATCTGTTGCTGATGTAAATGCAAGCATTTCTGCATGAGCGGTAACATCATTTAGCCGTTCAGTCATATTGTGAGCTCTGGCAATAATTTTATTATCACATACTATAATAGCACCAACAGGAACTTCATCCTCCTCAAAAGCTTTTTGAGCTTCCTTAAAAGCTTCTTTCATGAAATGGTCATCAGAAAAAACAGATAGCATATTAAACAGAAATTGGGTTTGATTTATTCTTAATGTTAAGAACAATAGACCAAAGAATATAAAAGATTATAATCATTGGCATTGCTACAATATTTATTAAAATCAGCATTCCCAGCCAAAGGAATACAAAAGTGAATGGTAGCGCATTGTCTTTCCATTTAAGATTTTTAAATTTCAAAGAGAACATAGGCACCTCTACCACTAACATAATAGAAAGTAAAACGCACGATGCTAACATTATAAGTGGATTAGAAACTATTGGGGTAACAATACCGCTTACATTTATAATCTGAGGTAAATCAGGGAATACAAAAAGTATACTACAGAAAATATAAAATGCTGCATGAGCAGGTACAGCTAAACCAATAAAAGAACTTGTTTGTCTAGTGTCAATATTAAACTTTGCTAATCGAATTGCTGAAATAGCGGGGATTACAAAAACAATATAATGGATCCATGGAAATTCGATTAGTAGTTCAATCTGCTGTGTTTCTTGAGCGATTTTGGTGATCCGATACATCAACATTGCAGGGGCTACTCCAAAAGCGATCATATCAACTAGAGAATCAATTTCTTTTCCGATAGGATTATTTACTTTAAGTGCACGAGCTGCAAAACCATCTAAAAAATCACAAATACAAGAGCCTATTAAAAGGTAAGCTGCAATAGCAATTTCACCTTCAAAGGTTAAGATAATTGCCAAGCAAGCTAAAACTAAACTTAAAATGGTAATTGAATTGGGAATTTGATTTTTCATAGAAATAATTAAGTCGGCAAAATTAATCATTTATAAAATGTGTACCAAAACTGTTTTATTTTTGAGTGACAGGCAATAAAATGATGAAGATTATGTTATTCAAAGTTAAAGAATTACTTTAAAATCAAACGAACTCTAATAATTACGGATTAATTATTAATTTTCCTACTTGTTTAAATAGCATGAAAAGAATACTTGTCATCATACTAATCTTATGTTTTTCGGATACTTTTTCGCAAGAGGCCAGAAAATATAGTAATGAGTTTTTAGCCATTGGTGTTGGAGCCAGGGCTTTAGGTATGTCAAATGCTTATGTTACTACTGTTAATGACGTAACCTCTGGATATTGGAATCCGGCAGGATTAACACAAATTAAAAAAGATTTTCAGGTTGGATTAATGCATGCAGAGTATTTTGCAGGAATTGCTAAGTATGATTATGGAGCTTTTGCTGCAAAAATAGATAGTGCAAGTGCATTTGGCTTTTCAGTTGTTCGTTTTGGTGTTGATGATATTCCAAATACTACGCAATTAATTGATGCAGATGGTAATGTAGATTATGATAGAATTTCATCATTCTCGGTAGCCGATTATGCCTTTATGTTTTCTTATGCAAGAAAATCAAAAATTAAAGGGTTGAGGTATGGTGCAAATGTTAAAGTTATTTACCGTCAAGTTGGAGATTTTGCTAAAGCCTGGGGTTTTGGTTTGGATGGTGGAATCCAATATGATCTAAAAAAATGGAAGTTTGGGTTAATGGCAAGAGATATAACTTCAACATTTAATGCTTGGAGCTTTTCATTGTCAGAAGAAACAATAGATGTCTTTAATGCTACAGGAAATGAAATTCCATCAAATTCGATAGAAGTAACATTGCCTAAAGTAATTTTTGGTGTTGGAAGAGAAGTTAAGATTAGCAATAAATTTAGCGCTTTAGGTGAAATAGATTTTGATTTTTCTACTGATGGAAAAAGAAATGTTTTGATTACTGGAGATCCTGTAAGTATAGATCCTCACATGGGCGTGGAAGTAGGTTATTCAAAAATGGTTTTTTTAAGATTAGGAGTTGGAAATTTCCAAAAAGTAACTGACATTTTAAAGAATGATAAAATCACCTATCAGCCAAATTTTGGAATTGGGATACAGTTTAGGGGGATTGCAATTGATTACGCATTTTCTGATATCGGAGATCAATCTGATGCGTTATATTCTAATATTTTTTCTTTGAGATTTGATATTAACAAACAAAATTATACTCAAAAGCGTTTCGAATAAAAACCGTAACTTTATTTTGCTTTGAAAGGATTGAAAAACATATATTTCCAAATTAAAAAACTGCTATTATTTTCAGTTTTAATATTGATTATTTCAGTTTCATTTGCTCAACCTTATAATAATAGCTGGATTAACTATTCACAACAGTATTATAAGTTTAAAGTTTCAGAAACAGGTGTTTATAGAATTGATTCAGCTGTTTTAGCAAATGCCGGAATACCATTATCAACAATAAATCCATCTAATTTTCAATTGTTTTCAAAAGGGGAGGAGGTTCATTTGTTTATTGAAGGAGAAGGTGATGGAGTGTTTAATGAATCAGATTTTATTGAGTTTTATGGAGAACATAACGATGGCTGGTTTGATAAACCTCTTTATGGAGATGCTTCAAAGCAACCGAATCCTTATTATAGTTTGTTTACCGATACTATTAATTATTATCTTACTTGGAATAATTTGACAACCAATAATCGCTATGCTTTAGAAACGTATAATAACTATTTGGATTATACTCCATCTAAATTTGTTTTAAAAGAAGAGGTTGAGTTTTATACGTTGGGACATCCAGTTAGTCAGGTCGGTAATCTTTATATTGATGGTGAATCAAATAGTTTTGGAGGATTATCTTTAGACTATATTGAGTCTGAAGGTTGGTTTGATGATTGGTATACAATTGGAGCTAGTAAAACAAAGAGTATCACATCACAAAATGCTTATGCTCTTGGATTCGATGCAACTTTAGAATCCGTTGTAATAGGAGAATCTAATTTTTCAGGAAATAGTTTTAGCCCAGATCAACATTTAAGAATAAGTCTCGGAGGAAATGTATTTGACACCATTTTTGAAGGCTATAGAAAAGTAGAAGCCAAGATGAATATCCCTATTGGCGATTTGGGAGCTTCTTCAACTTCGGTTGTTTTTCAAAGTGTAAACGATTTAGGATCATCAGTTGGAAAGCAATCAATTTCTTATATGAAGTTGATTTATCCGCACACATTAGACTTTAGAGGTGGATCAACTTTTGATAAATTTTTTGTTTCTCCAAGTATAACTGGACCAATGGTTCGTTTGAGTTTTAATAATTTTATTGGAACTGGTAAAGTTATATTTTATGAATTAACCAATAGGAAAAGAATTAGAGTTGATACTATTGTTGGAAATTACAACTGTTTAATTCCGAATTCTGCAGCTAGCAAAGTAGAGTGCTTAGTGATGTTTGAAGGGGATGTTAAAAATATTACATCACTTAACCCAGTTGAAGGAACAGGAACATTTACAGATTTTGCAACTTCAGCAATTGATACAGCTTTTTTAATTATTACTCACCCAAGTTTATTGGCTGAAGCAAATGAATATGCTTCTTATCGATTAAATGGACCAAGCAATAATCTTCAAAATGCAATAGTTTTTAATATCGAAGATTTGTATGATCAATTCTCTTATGGAATTAAAAAACACCCCTATAGTATAAGAAGTTTTATTGACTATATTGTTGATACATGGCCATCTAAACCTAATTATCTTTTTTTATTAGGAAAATCAATTAAGCCAAGTCAATCAAGAAAAAGTTCGATAGATTTTGCTAACAACTTAGTACCATCATTCGGAGACCCTTCTTCAGATGTTATGCTAACTGCAGGTTTGAATGGAACAGTAAATGATCCATTAATTCCTACAGGAAGAGTTGCCGCAAAAAATGGACAAGAGGTAACTTGGTTTTTAAACAAAATAAGAGATTATGAAAACCCTCCAATTCCAAACTCAATAGCTAAAGATGAAAATGAATGGATGAAAAAAGTATTGCATTTTGGAGGGGGAAGTAATTCTGGAGAACAAGCCGGATTTGTTGGTTATCTGGATAGTTACAAATCATTAATTGAGGATACCCTTTTTGGTGGAGATGTCACTTCATTTTTTAAAAACTCCACAGCACCTATTCAATCATCTTTGGCTGATACTATAAAAGGATATATCCAAGATGGAGTAGCTTTAATGACATTTCTTGGCCACGCATCTGCAACAGGAGGATTTGATCAAAATATTGATGATGTTTCTCTTTGGCCAGATCAAGAAGGGAAATATCCATTTTTATTAGGATTAGGTTGCCATGCAGGAGATATTCATTTAAGGTCAGCGAATAGTACCAGTGAAGAATATGTTATCCATGAAGATAAAGGAGTTATTGGTTATTTATCTTCTGTTAGTTTAGAAACGGCTTTTGATTTAAATAACTATGCTAAAGATTTTTATGAACGGCTATCGTATAAAAATTATGGTGAAAGTATTGGAGTTAATATGAAAAAAATTAGTGCTCTTTCCACAACTAACTCTACCACACTTAAATCAATGAATCTGCATGGGGACCCCTCTTTAGTCATAAACTCTTTTGATTTACCAGATTATATGGTTGAGGTTGGTACAATCAGCTTTAGTCCTTTAGTAGTGACATCAGATATCGATTCTTTTAATGTTAATATACTAATAACTAATCTGGGTAGGGCACTTAATACTTCTATTGTTGTTGAATTAATAAGAGATTATCCAGGGAGTTCCTTTTCAGATACCACCTATTCAAGAGTAATTATTGGTCCAAACTATCAAGAAACTGTTTCTATTCGTTTGCCTGTGGATGTTGTAAGAGGTTTGGGTATAAATACCTTTACAGTTGAAGTTGATCTTCCAAATTTTGTTGATGAGAGTTTTGATGTTTCTAATAATTCAATCATTCAAACTTTACATATTCTGTCTGGCGAAATAATTCCTGTTTATCCCTACGAATTTATGATCGTTCCTGACACACTTCAATATGCTACATCTTTAAAAGCTTCTACAGCATTTCCTTTTGAGCCTGCTAAAGATTATATTTTTGAAATAGATACTACTGATTATTTTAATAGTTCGATAAAACAATCGACAACAATAAACAGTATAGGAGGTGTTGTTGAATGGACACCTTCAATTTACTCTAATTTCCCTTCCAATAAAGATAGTGTAGTTTATTTCTGGCGAGTTAGTAAGGATTCTGTTGATGCTACAGGTTATAGTTGGAGAGAAAGATCTTTCCAACGAATCTTAGGTAAAGAAGGTTGGCAACAGGATCATTTTTTTCAGTTTAAAAATGATGAATACCAGTTTGTAAATCATAACAGGTCAATAAGGCAGTTTCAATTTGTTGATGATATTAAAGAGTTAAAGGTACTAAATCAAGGAAAAGCTGAATTAGGTACATTTAATGATATTGGTTATATCATAAATGGAGATGTTTTGGGGTCCAATGCTTATGGTACTCCAACAGCGATTCATGTTGCAGTATTAGATTCAATAACCCTACTACCATGGTCTGCTGAGCAGATAAGCCTAGGGCAGTCAAATGTTCCAGGAACAAACACTGGAGGTCCCTATGAAAATTATTTTGTTTTTAGGCATGATTCTACACAAATGGCCTCTCTTGAAAGCTTTTTGAATGCTGTTCCAGACGGGAATCACATAATAATGTGGAGTTGTTATATTCTTAATTTAGCTTCGTTTAACACTCCTATGCCTTTAAGTTTAAGGTCTAGTATTGGACTTATGGGAGGCTCCCAAATTTCTGCTATAACGGATTTGTATCCTTTTATTTTTTATCATCAAAAAGGAAATTTAGCTTCTACAGCTGAGGTTGTAGGGAATTCTATTTCAGAAAAGGGGCTAATTTTTAATAAGACGTTATTTACTAGTGCAAATTATGGAAACATTTTTTCAGAAACTTTTGGACCTGCTACTAGTTGGGATTCATTGTCTTGGCGAATGTCTTCTATTGAAATGCCATCAACAAAGGATGTTTCAGAATTGAATGTTTACGGTGTTGATGCCAGTGGCATAGAAACGCTTATTCCATCATTATCTAATTTGCCAACAGATTCGGGAGATATTAGTATTTCCGGAAGAGTAGATGCGCAACTTTATCCTTATTTAAAGTTAAACACTCGAATGTCAGATGATTCTTTATTATCATCTCCACAATTGGATAGATGGCAAGTTACCTATCAAGGAGTTCCAGAGGCAGCGCTCGATCCTAAAATTTATTACTCGTTTCAGAATGACACAGTTGATGAAGGAATAGAAATATCCATGTCTATTGCAGTTAAAAATATTAGCCCTTATGATATGGATAGCTTATTAATTTCATTCACAGTTTTAGATAAACATAACAATTTCCACTTTTTAGATTATCCAAGACAAGGAAAGTTATCTAAAGATAGTGTATTGATAGCTTCAATAACATTTCCTACTGTTGGATTTTCAGGAATAAATAGTTTGTTAATTGACGTAAATCCTAATAATGATCAGTTAGAACAGTATCATTTTAATAATACTGCTCAAATTTCATTTTATGTAAATGCAGATAATGTTAATCCAATATTGGATGTAACTTTTGATGGGATTCATATTTTAGATGGAGACATTGTTTCTCCTGAGGCAAGTATTGTGATGGAGTTAACTGATGAAAATCAATTTCTATTGTTAAATGACACTTCTGCTTATGCCGTTTATATAACAAGGCCAAATATAGCAGAAAAAAGAATTCATTTTTCTGATGGAGGGTTGGAAACGATGCAATTCGTTCCGGCAGTTTTACCGAAAAACAATTCGAAAATCATATTGCAAGGCGATTTTGATCAAGATGGGGAATATAAGTTGCGGGTACAGGCAAAAGATAGATCAGAAAATAATTCAGGAAGTTTTGATTACATTATTGGATTTGAAGTGATTAATAAGTCTACGATTACTAATATTATGAATTACCCCAATCCATTTACAACATCTACAAGATTTGTATTTACCTTAACAGGAAGTGAAGTTCCAGAGGTTTTTAAGATTCAAATTATGACTATTACCGGAAAAGTTGTTAGAGAAATTCATAAGGATGAATTAGGTCCAATAAATATAGGTAGAAATATATCTGATTTTGCTTGGGACGGAACAGACACTTATGGAGATCGACTAGCAAATGGACTTTATTTATATCATGTAATCACTCAAATAAATTCAGAAGAAATTGAACATAGAGAAACGTCTGGTGATGTTTATTTTAAGAAGGGTTTCGGAAAAATGTATCTATTCAAGTAAATGTTACTAAAAAAAAAAATATTCCTAATAATAGTTTTTTTAGCAGTGTCATTTAAAGGACAGGCTCAATTAGAGATAGATACTCATCCATTAGATATTACTATTGCTTCAGACAAATATGTTGATTATTCCGATCAATTATTACTGAGGATAATGACTGTCTCTAAAATTAATGAACTGGAAATAATTAACACAAACAATAAACAATCTATAAAATTAAAACCTTTGGGTGCTTCAAGTTTAGGTTTTGGATTTAATTATAAATGGTTGGGCCTTGGAATTACATTCGGATTACCAGCTACTATTGAAGATGAAAAGAAGTTTGGAAAGACAGATAGGTTTGATTTTCAATTGAATATTTACAGCAAAAAATTTGTAATTGACGCATTTGTCCAACATTATAAAGGCTTTTATGTAGCAAATGCTGATAATTTGGTTAATTGGAATGATGTCGTTTTTCCTCAAAGACCAACAATGGAAACTTTCTCCGTTGGGGTTGGATGGTATTATGTATTTAATCATAAAAAATTATCATATAAGGCCGCTTATGTGAGAAATGCATTACAGAAAAAGAGTGCAGGCAGCTTCTTGTTGGGTGGCTTTTATAGTTTTGACTATGGTGGGTTTCCTTCAAAAGATACCTCTTCATTTGTTCCTGAATATTTTCCAAAGGAAATTCAAGATTCTTTGGTAATAGATGCCTATGCTGCAAGAAGTGTTGGTATATCTTTAGGATATACTTATACCTTTGTTTTTTTAAAAAACTTTTTCATTAATTTATCTTTAATTCCAGGCATTGGAACCAAGAATATTACTGTTTATCGAGATGATGTAAAAACTAATGAAACCAGCCCAGTAGGAAGGTTTAATGGACGGGTTGCTTTAGGTTACGAGAATAAACATTTTTTATTAGGAATTACTTCCAATGGAGTTACAGGTAATATGGAATTTAAAAATTATGAAATAAAACCGACTACCAGTAACCTAAAGGTGTTTGTGGCAAAGCGCTTTAATCTTAAAAAAAAGAAATAATTTAGGCTTGCTTATTTTGCTCTAACACAATAAAAGCTAACATTTTGCTGTTTACAATTACCTCAAAGCTAGTTTCCTTGAGTTTTTCATTATCGTATTTTAGCTTAGTATTGATATAAAATAAAGATATGTTTAGGAATTTTTTATTACAAATGACTGTTGGAGATTCTCCTGCAACTGAAGTTGCAGAAGCAATGCTGCCAGAAGACAAAACATTAACAGTTTGGCAATTGGTTAGTTCAGGAGGTACAGGTGGGGCAATAATAATGCTTACACTTTTAATACTTTCAATACTAGCGGTTTATATAATTATCGAAAGATTTTTAGTTATTAAAAAAGCAAGTAAAGAAGATTCAAGTTTTATGGATCAAATAAAAGATCATATTTTAGATGGTAAAATTGATGCTGCAAAGTCTCTTTGTAATTCTAATGCATCTCCAATTGCTAAGATGATTGAAAAAGGAGTGAGTAGAATAGGTAAGCCTTTAAGTGATATTAGCATAGCTGTTGAAAACACTGGTAAAATTGAGTTAAATAAATTGGAAAAAAACCTTTCTACGTTGGCAACAATTTCTGGAGCAGCACCCATGATTGGCTTTTTGGGGACTGTTATTGGAATGATTTTAGTTTTTCATAAAATGGCTGCTGGAGGAGGAGGGGTTGATTTACAAACTTTATCTGATGGTATTTTTACGGCAATGGTTACAACAGTAGCAGGTTTGATTGTTGGTATTATTGCTTATGTAGGTTATAACACTTTAGTTGCAAGAGTTGAAAAGATAGTCTTTGTAATGGAAGCAAGAACTGTTGAGTTTTTAGATATTTTACACGAACCAGCAGTATAATGGCAATTAGATCTAAAAACAAGGTAACCACCAATTTTAATATGTCGAGTATGACCGACATTGTTTTTCTTTTGTTGATATTTTTTATAATTGCTTCCACATTAATTAGTCCAAATTCTCTGGATGTTGAATTGCCCAAGGCAAGTCATATGTCTCCAAGACCACAAACTGTTAGCATAAGTATTACAAAGGATTTAGCGTATGCAGTAAACGATAATATTGTTAATAAGGAAGATATTGAATCTCAGGTTTTAGCTTTAATGGAGGGGGAGGACAATCCTGGGATAATTCTTAATGCAGATAAATCTGTTCCGATAGAGAATGTTGTCGTTATTATGGATATCGCGAATAGGAATAAACTAAAATTAGTTCTGGCAACAGCTTCAAATTAATTTTATGGAAATGCTTTTATAAAGCATCTATAGAGAAAATGGAAATCATACAAGATAAAAATAGCAGGTCAGGTTTAATAGGAACTATTTTAGTTCACTTATTACTATTGTTAATGTTTCTTTCTTTTGGGATGACTTATCAAGACCCTCCCGAACCTAATGAAGGATCCATGATGATTAATTTTGGAACAAGTGATGAGGGTTCTGGAGAAGTTGAATCTGAAGAATCGGAAATTACACCTTCTGAAAATGTAACACCATCAGAAAATACAAGTACTAGTGAAGCTGAAGAGCAAGTTTTAACTCAAAATAGTACTGAAGCACCTATAGTCAATTCTTCAGAAACAGAGGTAGAAGAAACTGTGCAAGAAGAAGAGGCTGCCAGTCAAGAGTTGTTGGATGTATTAAAGGCGGCAAATAATGCCAAGAGTAATTCAGAAGATGGTAATCAAGGAGATTCAGAGACTTCAGGTAATCAAGGAGATACAAATGGCAACCCTAACACTAATGGAACTGGCCTTTCAGGGAATGATATTGGTTTTGATTTAGGTGGTAGAGGAAAGGTTAGCTTTAAAAAGCCAGAAAATCCGACTCAAGAGGATGGAAAGGTAGTTGTTGATATTTGGGTGAATCAATCAGGAAAAGTTGTAAGGGCGAAAACTGGAGCAAGAGAATCTACAACATTAAATCCTACTCTTCAAAAGAAAGCAGAAGAAGCTGCTTATGAGGCAATATTTAAAAAAGATGAGAATGCTCCATTTGAGCAAAAAGGAACGATGACTTTTGTTTTTATTCTTAACTAAAATAAAATTCATCTGATGACTTTAAGTCCTCGGATGAATCATTTTCTATGAACTATCAAGAAACTTTAGAATATTTATTTTCTCAGTTGCCAATGTATCAAAGAGTTGGTAAAGCAGCTTATAAAGTAGATTTATCTAATACTCACTTGTTGATGGGCTTGTTGGATAAACCTGAGAATAAATTTAAATCCGTACATGTTGCAGGTACTAATGGGAAAGGTTCAACATCACATATGTTGGCTTCAATTATGCAGGAATCTGGCTATAAAGTTGGGCTATACACTTCTCCGCATTTAAAAGATTTTAGAGAAAGAGTTAAAATTAATGGGGAGATGATCACTGAAAAGGAAGTTGTCTCTTTTGTAGAAAAATATAAAACTCAATTTAAAGCCATTGATCTTTCTTTTTTTGAATGGACCGTTGGTTTAGCATTTGATTTTTTTTCTACTCAAAATATTGATATTGCTATTATTGAAACAGGGTTAGGAGGTAGATTGGATTCTACGAATGTTGTAACGCCTGAAGTCAGTGTTATTACAAATATTGGGATAGATCATACCCAGTTTTTGGGTGATACTTTAGCAAAAATTGCGACAGAAAAAGCTGGGATAATTAAAGAAAATATTCCAATTGTGATTGGTGAAAGTCAAGATGAGACTAAGCTTGTTTTTATTAATAAGGCAAAAGAACTAAATGCAGAAATAACTTTTGCTGATACACTTAATAATGCTTCTTATCAAACAGATTTAAAAGGAATTTATCAGCAAAATAATTTAAATACATCTATTGGAGCTGTTAATGTTTTAAATCAAAAAGGGTGGAATGTTTCTGATGATAGTATAAAAAGAGGGCTTCTTTCTGTGGTTAAAAACACGAGTTTATTAGGGCGTTGGCAGATTTTAGGTGAAGAGCCTTTAGTTATTTGTGACACGGGTCACAATGAGCAAGGTGTTCAGCAGGTAGTGAATCAGCTAATTAAACTTGAGTATAACGAATTACATATTGTATTTGGGGCGGTTAATGATAAATCAATTGATAAGGTTCTTGACTTATTACCGAAAAATGCGAAATACTACTTTTGTCAGGCAGATATACCTCGAGCACTAGATGTTGTAGAATTATTTGAATTAGCCTTTGTAAAAGGGCTGATTGGGAAAAAGTATGATAGTGTTGGTGAAGCCTTTAACTTTGCTAGAGAACAGGCTGAAAAAGAGGATGTTGTATTTGTTGGAGGTAGCACTTTTGTCGTTGCAGAAGTAATTTGAAAAATGAAGGCATAAAAAAAGGTTCAACTAAGTTGAACCTTTTAATTTATCTTTAAAGAAAAGATTAGTGGGCAGCTTCTTCAGTAACTACTTCTTCAGTAACTACTTCTTCAGCAGCTACAATTGGATTTCCATCAGCATCGTATTCTTCAACTACTTCTTCAGCAACTACTTCTTCAGTTGCTTCCATTTCTTCTTCTAATCCTTCAAACATTTCTTCTACCATTGCAGCAGCCTCAGCTTCAGCAGCAACTTTTTCTTCTTCTGTTGGACCACAAGCAACTAAACTAAAGATACTTGCAACCATCAACATTGTTAAAAATTTTTTCATTATACGTGATGTTATAGGTTATTTACTTATTTGTATGTTAGTGCGAATGCTCTTCTCCCTCAGCATGCACATGAGCTTCTTCTTCAGTAGCTTCTTCACCTTCAACAGCAACATCTTCAGCAACTACATCTTCAGCAACTACTTCTTCAGCAACCTCTTCTAATCCGACCATCATTTCTTCTACCTTTTCAGCAGCTTTAGCTTCATCAGCAACTTTTTCTTCTTCAGTTGGTCCACAAGCAACTAAACTAAAGATACTTGCAACCATCAACATTGTTAAAAATTTTTTCATTTCCTTGAATTTATAGTTATTTAATCTACAAAGGTATTATAATATATTAATTATCAAAATATTAGATGCAAAATATAATTACTTTTCTTGATAGATTGTGTATAATAAAACTTCTCCTACCATTGAAAGACTTGTTTTGTCAATTACATCCATATTGTCGTTGTGTGTGTGCCACGATGAATGGAAGTTTCCTGAAGATCTTTCAAAATGTATGATGTCAATACTTGGAATTCCAGCTAAAGCGTTCACAAATTGATGGTCATCAGTTCCAACAAAGGTAGTCTGCTGGGTTACAAAATATTTATTGTATCCTAAAGAATTTGCATTCCCCCAAACTTTTTGAACAATTTGAGGTGCATAGTTCATTGATATACTTTCTTGAGTAAAATATGGATTAGAATTGCCAACCATATCTAATAGAATTCCATATTCTGCAGTATAATTTTCTTTATGAGGGTTTTTGGCCCAATATTGAGATCCCAAACAGTAAGTTTCAGAAACTGTAGCATTCATACTGGCAGGTTGTCCATAATCTTCGGCATCAAAAAATATAATATCTACTCCAATATTAGGTTTTGAAATCGTTAGTTGTCTGGCAACTTCTAATAAAATGCCTACACCACTTGCACCATCATTTGCGCCTAAAATTGGTTTAGTCATATTTTTAGAGTCTTGGTCGGCAAATGGCCGAGAATCCCAATGAGCAAATAATAATACTCTCTTTTTTGCATCAGGCTTATACGCTCCAATAACATTTTTTATTGTGATAGTTTTGTTATTAAAGGTTGTTGCTGATCCAATTTGCGTAGTTGTATTTAATCCAAAACTTTTTAATTTCTTTTCTAAAAATTTAGCACATTTTCCATGAGCTTCATTGTTTGGAAATCTTGGGCCAAAATCTACTTGTTGTTTTACATATAAATATGCGGAGTCACCATCAAAATTTGGTTTTTCAGCTTTTGGTTGAATTGTTAAAGGTTCGGTATGGATAACAACTTTTTTTTCTCTTTTTTTGTCGTTATCACAGCTAATAATAAGGGTCGATAATACAATTGTTAAAATTTTATTTTTCATATTCCCAAGTGGATGAGTCTTTTGCATCTTTAATATAGATACTCAATTTTTTTAATTTATCACGAATTAAATCAGCAGTACTCCAGTCTTTATTCTCTTTTGATTGATTTCTAAGATTAATAATAATTTCCATTAAGTCGTTAGGTAATTCATCATCTGAAGAGTTATTTTCTTCTGAAGTCAAACCTAAAATGTCAAATACAAAAGAGCTGTAGTGTTTTTTTAGTTGTTCTAAATCAGAAACACTGATAGTATCCTTTTCTACGTTAATAGAGTTAATCATTTTAACACCGTCAAATAAATGGGCTATGGCCATTGGTGTATTAAAGTCGTCATTTAAACTTTGTGTTGATTTAGAAATAATTAAATTAATATCAATTGTTGAGTTTTCAGAAGTCTCTAATTGATTTAATGTTTCTATACCACTCATTAATCTTTTTAGTCCTTTTTCTGCGGCTTTAAGAGCTTCATTAGAAAAATCTACTGTACTTTTATAGTTCGCTTGTAAAAAGAAAAATCTCACTGTCATCGCAGTATAACCTTTTTCTAATAAAGGGTGATCTCCAGAAATTAGTTCGTGTGGTAAAAATGAGTTATTTAAGGATTTACTCATTTTAGTGCCGTTAACTGTTAGCATATTTCCATGCATCCAATATCTCACTGGTGCCTTTCCATCAGCAGCTACTGATTGAGCAATTTCGCATTCGTGATGAGGGAATTTTAAATCCATTCCACCCCCATGTATATCAAATTTTTGACCCAAATATTTTGTGCTCATAACTGAACATTCTAAATGCCATCCTGGTACACCAATTCCCCAAGGAGAATCCCATTTCATTATTGTTTCTGTTGATGCTTTTTTCCAAATTGCAAAATCAGCAAAAAATCTTTTTTCTTGACCACCTTCAAGACTTTCTCTTGTTTGTTCTAATTGTTCTTCTATTTTTCTTCCAGACAATTCACCATAATTGTACTTTTCCGAATATTTTTTCACATCAAAATAAACTGAACCATTCACTTCGTAAGCAAATCCGTTATTAATGATACGTTCAATCATTTCGATTTGTTCAATTATATGTCCAGTTGCTGTTGGTTCTATACTTGGTGGAATCAGATTAAACTGATTAACTGTATCGCGAAAACCATTTGTGTATTTTTGGACAATTTCCATTGGCTCAATTTTTTCTAATCGAGCACGTTTCTCTATTTTATCATCACCATCATCACTGTCATTTAACAAGTGTCCAACATCGGTAATGTTTCTAACGTATCTTACATTGTAGCCCAAATACGTAAGGTATCTATAAACTACATCAAAAGTTAAAAAAGATCTAACATTACCTAAGTGTACATCACTATAAACTGTAGGTCCACAAACATATAGTCCTACAAAAGGAGGGTTTAATGGTTTAAAGAGTTCTTTAGTTTTTCTTAAACTATTATAGATATACAGATTGTTAGATTCAGACATTTTTCTTAAAAAATTATGCTGTAAAAATAGGCGTTTAATTAAATAATAAAAAACCCAGTTTTGAAAATTCAAAACTGGGTTTTATTGAGTGTAATTATTTTTATTGTTTCGGAAGCGGAGCATCACCAATATATCTTCCAGACTTAAATCGTTTCAATTTTATTAAAATTCCGTTTCCGTCATATTGATATTGTAATCCATCTATAAGGCGGTATTTTTTAAAAAAACCATCTTTAGATATTTGTCTATTTTGGTTATACATTTTGTGTTTTCCTTCACCATTAAATGTACCAGTATTTGATTTTTCTGTCTTATCAATTTTTACTATTTCAATAGGTGAATTAGCAAGTTCTTCTTCTGCATCTCTATCTGTAACGGGTGTTTTAGATTCATAAACTTTGGTGTTAGCAACATCTAATTTACCATCTACAAAACTTTTTTCAGCTTTTATAGACCCATCTTCGTAAAATTCTTTTACAAATTTTTCTTTTCCAGCTTCAATATCGGCTTCAATCATTACGCCTCCATTTTCATAGAAATAAATCTGTTTGCCATCTCTTTTTCCAGAGGTGTTAAAAGCAAAATTTTGAGAAACTTGTCCGTTTTCGTAATATCTTTTAAAGTCTGCAGTGTTACGGTTGTTTTTCCAGTGACCCTCTTCCTCTATTTGGCCATTTTCGAAGTAAGTCCTGTACGATCCATTAGGACGACTATTTTTGTATTCAATTTCACTTTTTGTTTTTCCTGATGCAAAAAACTTAGTCCAAATACCTTGTTTTCTGCTACTCGCATATTTTCCTTGCTCAATTACCTGGTCAGGTTCGTAACCAGGAACGCTCCTCATCTTGCCAAAAATTTTCCAAAAGCCTTGCTTTAAATTGTTTTCATCAACTATATTAATAGTATCTCCATCAATAATCTCAAAATTTGGCACACTTTGTGCCACACTAATACTGCAAATAAAAATTGGAATAAATATGTATATTATTTTTTTCATTCTTGTCATACCTTAGGATTTATAAAGTCTTAAAAAATAAATATATGTAAAAATTAGTATTTATTTTTTAACTTTTAGATTAAAAGCAATTTTTCTACGACTAAATATTGTATTCAACAATTAATACGAAATCTTATTGGTAAAGTTACACATAAAAAAAGCCATCTTTATGATTTTAGAATCAGTTTTAAATTATTGAGCATTATATTGGATAACTTATTCAAATCAATATCAGGTTTCCAACTCCAATCTTTATTAGCGTATTCATCATCAATGGATTGAGGCCATGAATTAGCAATATCTTGACGATAATCTGGCTCATAAGAAATTTTGAAGTCTGGAATAGATTTTTGTATTTCTTGTGTAATTTCTTTTGGGGAAAAACTTATTCCAGAAACATTATAGCTTGATCTGATTTGTATTTCACTTTTTTCTGACTCCATAATGCTAATTGTTGCTTTAATGGCATCACTCATGAACATCATAGGTAAAGTGGTATCTTCTGAAAGGAAGCACTCGTATTTTTGTGTTAAAATTGCTTGATAAAAAATATCTACAGCATAATCAGTTGTTCCTCCGCCTGGTTTAGACTTGTAGCCTATTAACCCAGGGTAGCGGATGCTTCTTACATCAACACCATATTTTTCAAAATAGTATTCACACCATCTTTCTCCTGCTTGTTTACTGATACCGTAAACAGTAGTAGGTTCCATTATGGTATATTGAGGAGTGTTTTGTTGAGGGGTTGTTGGTCCAAAAACGGCAATAGAACTTGGCCAGAATATTTTATCGATAATTTTATCTTTACCCAAATCTAATACGTTAAATAGGCTATTCATATTTAAGTCCCAACCAAAAGCAGGGTTCTTTTCAGCAGTAGCAGAAAGTAGAGCTGCTAATAAGTAAACTTGCTTAACGTTATGTTTTTCAACTATTTCTAATAATTGAACTTTATTTAGAATATCTAATATTTCGAAAGGACCAGTTTGTTCAATCTGAGGTTCTCTAATGTCAGAAGCAATAACGTTATCATTTCCATACAACGTTCTTAATTCTTCAACTAATTCTGTTCCAATTTGACCTGATGATCCAATAACTAAGACTCTTCCTTCCATATTATATATTTGACTTACGGGTAAAAATACAAAATTGATGAGTTGTTGACTCTTTGAAAGAATTATATTCTGATATTTAGTACAATAAATTAAGCGCTTTAACTAAATCAGTATAAAATTTTACAAAAAGCAATAAACACAGTTTTATTTGCTAGCCTTTTTTATCCCTTTTATTTTTGGTCTTAAACTTTTGTTGTAATCAAGAAGGCCTTCTGCCTCTTTTTTTTTTCTTAGTTCTTTCTGTTCTTCAAGTGGTAACTTAGAATTCGTTAGACATTCATCAGAACAACAATTTTCAAATTCACTTTTACAACTATTACATTGGATGAATAGTAGATTGCAATCTAAGTAGTCGCAGTTAGTATGATCATCACAAGTTTCGTCACATTGATGACAAGTGCTAATTACATCGTCAGAAACACGTTCACCTCTTCGTTCATCAAAAACAAAGTTCTTACCTATAAAGTTATTGTCTAAGTTTTCCGCTTCAATTTGACGAGCATAATCAATAATTCCTCCATGTAATTGGTTTACATCTTCAAAACCTTCATGTTTTAAATAAGCACTTGTTTTCTCACATCTTATTCCCCCGGTACAATAAAGCAGTATTTTCTGATCTTCTTTTCCTTTTAACTTATCGTAAATCTTAGGTAAATCTTCTTTAAATGTATCAGACTCAGCACAAACTGATCCTTTAAAGTGTCCAATCTCATGCTCGTAATGGTTTCTAACATCAACAACTATTGTGTTAGGGTCTGCCATATCTTCATTCCATTGCTTAGCTGTAAGATGGTTTCCAACATTAGAAGTGTCGTAGCTATCATCATCCATACCATCAGCTAATATTCTATGGCGAACCTTAATGGTAAGTTTAATAAAGGATTTTCCATCATCTTCAACAGCAATTTTCAACGGTACATCTTTAAAATAGGCATAATCTTCAAGAGATTTTTTGAATGCTTTCCAGTTGTCTTCAGGGCAAGAGAACTGAGCGTTTATTCCTTCTTTGGCAAGATAAATTCTACCTTTAATATTAAATTGAGCCCATCGACCATATAAAACATCTCTGAATATTTCAGGATTTTTAATATTAACGTATCTATATAAAGAAACCGTTATTCTTTTAAAAAGTTCGTTGCTGAGTTCTTCTTCTAACTCTTCACGACCTAATTTATTAAATAAAGCGATCTTTTTTTCTTTCATATCAACCAATTGAAATTCAAAGTTATAAGAAAATAAATTATCAATCCTTCGACAAGTTCAGGATGATAATTTTTAAGCCTCAGCCTTTTCTTTTAAATCAATATTTAATTCATTTAATTGTTCTGGACTAATTGGAGAAGGAGAGTCAATCATAACATCTCTGCCGCTATTGTTTTTAGGGAAAGCAATAAAATCTCTGATTGTTTCTTGTCCGCCAAATAAGGCACATAATCTGTCAAATCCTAACGCAATTCCTCCGTGTGGTGGAGCTCCATATTCAAAAGCATTCATTAAAAATCCGAATTGAGCTTTCGCCTCGTCTTCTGTAAACCCTAAATGTTTAAACATTAAAGCTTGAGTTGCCTTATCGTGTATTCTAATAGAACCACCACCAATTTCAGTTCCATTCAATACTAAATCATATGCATTAGCTCTTACTTCTCCTGGGGAAGTATCTAATAAGTGCATATCTTCTTTTTTAGGAGAAGTAAATGGATGGTGCATTGCGTGATATCTTTTAGAATCTTCATCCCATTCTAATAAAGGGAAATCATACACCCATAAAGGAGCATATTCGTTTGGATTTCTTAATCCTAATTCATCACCTAAATGTAAACGTAAAACGTTCATTTGTGTCTGAGTAGTTGCTTTATCTCCAGATAAAACAAGTATTAAATCTCCCGCTTTTGCATTACAGTTATCTGCCCAAGCTTTTAAGTCATCTTGGTTATAAAATTTATCTACAGACGATTTGAATGTTCCATCTTCATTACATTTCACATAAATTAATCCTTTAGCTCCAACTTGTGGTCGCTTAACAAAATCAACTAATTTATCTAATTCTTTTCTTGTATATGTTGAACAATCTTTGGCTACAATAGCAATTACACTTTCTGCATCATCAAAAATCTGAAAGCCTTTATTTTGAGCAACTTCGTTAATGTAGTTAAAAGTCATTCCGAAACGAATGTCTGGTTTGTCAGAACCATATTGCTCCATTGCTTTGGCGTAATCCATTCTTGGGAAGGCCTTTAATTCTATTCCTTTTATTTTTTTGAAAAGGTAATCAACCATTCCTTCAAAAGTGTTTAAGATATCTTCCTGATCAACAAAAGCCATTTCGCAATCAATCTGCGTAAATTCTGGTTGACGATCTGCTCTTAAATCTTCATCTCTAAAACATCTTACTATTTGATAGTATTTATCAAAACCACCAACCATCAACAATTGCTTAAATGTTTGTGGAGATT
>CAJWVX010000047.1 GCA_913048175.1 uncultured Flavobacteriales bacterium
TAGTATGGATTAGTCCTAAAACCGTAATTAGGTAGATAGAACTTATAATTACAGCCGTTTTGTTAGTCCAAAAGGCCTTAATTTTTTCTTTAGGTCTTCCATCAGCCAGCCAAACAATAAGCAGCCCAAACAAACCCAAAGCCATCAGAGGTTTAGAAATAGATAAGCCTAAAGCAATACTAGACAAGCATAAGATGAACCACCCCCTTGTATTAGAAACAATACTTTTAATGTTAAGCGATAAGTTCAACTATTTGATGGTGTTATTACTTCTTTTTTACTAATGGATTTTTATTTATTTCTTCAGAAAAAATTCTGTTTTTATAAATATCACAAGCTGTGTATATTGCTTGTCTAAACGAACTTTCTTCTGCTTTATTTTGTCCAGCTATCTCATAAGCAACGCCATGATCGGGAGAGGTTCTGATAGCGCTTAATCCTGCAGTAAAGTTCGTTCCTGAACCAAATGAAAGAGATTTAAAGGGAATTAACCCTTGATCATGGTACATAGCTAAAATTGCATCAAATTTTTTGTAGTTGCCTGAACCAAAAAAGCCATCAGCTGGATAAGGTCCAAAAGCATTTATACCAATACTTTTTGCGTTATCTATAGCGGGAATAATTATGTTTTCTTCTTCTTTTCCGATCAAACCATTATCTCCAGCATGAGGGTTTAAACCTAAAACAGCTATTCTTGGATTAGTAGAGCAAAAATCTTGAACCAATGTTTTGTTTAAGATTTTAAGCTTCCCAAAAATACTTTCAGAAGTAAGTGTATTAGCTACTTTACTAATTGGAATGTGGTTGGTTGCAACGCCTATTTTTATATTTTCGCCAACCATTAACATCAAAGAGTCTCCATCAAATTTCTCTGATAAATATTCTGTATGTCCAGGAAAGTTAAACGTTTCAGATTGAATGTTATCCTTATTAATCGGAGCAGTAACTAAAGCATCAATGTTTCCTGAGGCTAAATCTGCAGTTGCTGCTTCTAAAGAAATTAAGGCATACTTTCCTCCATCTTTAGTAGACTGTCCAATATCAATTTTAGCATCTTCTTGCCAACATTCGATAAGGTTAGGTTTGTTATCAATTGCATCTTTTGCCGCCTTTATCTTATTAAAGCTAAAATCATTTATTTCTAAAGCTTTTCTATAAAAAGAAGATACTTTTAATGATCCATAAACGATTGGTGTGCAGATATCGAGCATGCGTTCATCACTGAAAGTTTTAATGATCACTTCCATTCCGATACCGTTGATATCGCCAATACTTATTCCAACTTTTATCTTTTTTGACATCTTAATAGTTTTTTACAAAATCATAAAATAAACGCACTCCAACACCAGTTCCACCTTGCGATAAGTAGTTGATTGGTTTATGTAAGAATGCAGGACCTGCGATATCTAAATGTATGTATGGATAGTCGGTAAAGTTTTCTAAAAACTTACCAGCTGTAATTGCTCCTCCTGAACCATTTCCTAGGTTGGTTAAATCTGCTATTGGAGACTTTAACTGCTCATTGTATTCATCCCAAAAAGGAAACTCTACGATTCTTTCATAAACAGTGTTTCCACTTGTTTTTAACTTGTTCATAGTTTTTTCTTCTGCATTACCCATTCCAACAACACCATAGTGTCCAATTGCACCTGCTGCTGCTCCAGTTAAAGTCGCAATATCCATTACTAATTCTGGCTTGTATTGTTGAGCAAAACTTAATGCATCAGCCAGAATCATTCGCCCTTCAGCATCCGTATTTAAAACTTCAACTGTTTTTTTGTTGTGCATTGTAATTACATCTCCAGGAGCATAAGCCTCTCCACCGGGTCTATTATCTGTAGCAGGAACCAAACCAATAACATGGTAGGGTAATTTATTTTTTGAAATAGCATAAAGCCCACCGATTACAGAGGCAGCTCCACCCATATCACATTTCATAAAATCCATTGAGTGAGCAGTAGGTTTTAAACTTAAACCTCCAGTATCATAAACAACACCTTTTCCAACTAGGACAATAGGCTTTTTATTTTTAGCATTTTTTGGTTTCCATTCTAAAATAGAAAATGTTGGTGGTTCAACACTGCCTTTGTTTACTGCCAATATCCCGCCCATTTTTAAGGCTTCTATTTTTGTTTTACTAAGAACTTCAACATTAAAACCAGCTTCTTTACCTAGCGTTTTAATTTCTTTAGCAATTTGTGTTGCTGTTAAAAAAGATTGAGGCTCATTTACTAAGTCTTTAGCGTAATTTGTAGCTGCCACAGTATTCTGAATTTCTTCAATTGTTGCTGCCTTAATTGCTCCAACAACTTCAATAGAAGTTAACGTGTTTGTTTTTTTATCAGAAAAATACTTTAAAAATTGATAGTTAGATAACGCAATTCCCTCAATAAAAGGGACAGTTAAGTCTAAATCCGAAACAATAGAAATAGCGTTAATTTTGGCTTTGTTTAAAGTTGTTGTTAAAACGCTTGCCGCAATTCTTGCTTTTTCAGCAGCTTTATAATCAGAATCTTTTTCTAACAAAACAATATATACAATGTTAGTTAAACGATTAATCTCTATTTGTTTATGTTCTGCTTTAAGCTCTTTTTTGATGTAGATAATTTCATCATTAGAAAATTCTTTTGCTGAAATATCTTCGTCAGAAGAGATTAAAAACACTGCGTTGTCTTTCGCTCCTAATTTGCTTGCTTTTTTTATATCCATGAGTTGTTTTTGTAGTATCTTTGAAAAAGCGAATTTAAGAATAATAACCAACAATCTAAATAGACTAAAATGCAAGTAGAATCATTATTGAAAAGAGCACTTAAGCTTGATTTTTTGAGTGCTGAGGAGGGTGAGTTTTTGTTTAACAATGCTTCAACAGCAGAATTAATGTTTGTTGGGAACGAGCTTAAAAAACAAAAAAAAGAAGGGGATAAGGTTACTTGGATTATTGATAGAAACTTAAATACAACTAATGTTTGTATTGCTAATTGCAAGTTTTGTAATTTCTTTAGGACTCCAAAACACAAGGACGCCTATGTTACAACCATGGAAGAATACAGAACAAAAATTGAAGAAACTATTAAATATGGAGGAAATCAATTGCTCTTGCAAGGCGGTCATCATCCTAAATTAGGTTTAAAGTTTTATGAGGATACCTTCAGAGGAATTAAATCTATGTTTCCTGGGATTAAGCTCCACTGTTTGGGGCCGCCAGAAATTGCTCACATATCAAAATTAGAAAAGTTGTCTCACACCGAAGTTTTGGTTGCTTTGAAAAACGCTGGCTTAGATTCTTTACCTGGTGCTGGTGCAGAAATTCTGGATGACAGAGTAAGACGATTGATTTCTAAAGGAAAATGTTCTGGCAGAGAATGGTTAGATGTAATGAGAGCTGCTCACAAATTAGATATAACAACATCAGCTACTATGATGTTTGGGCATATAGAAACTATTGCCGAAAGGTTTGAGCATTTAGTTGATATTAGACAGGTTCAGAGCGAAAAACCAGCAGAAGCAAATGGGTTTTTAGCATTTATTCCATGGCCTTTTATGGATGATGGAACATTACTTAAAAGGGTAAAAGGAGTTTCTAACAATGTAACTGATGACGAATACATTAGAATGATTGCTTTAAGTAGAATTATGTTGCCAAATGTTGAAAATATCCAAGCGTCTTGGTTAACTGTAGGAGAAAAAACAGCACAAACCTGTTTACATGCAGGGGCTAATGATTTTGGATCAATTATGATTGAAGAAAATGTTGTTTCTGCAGCTGGCGCTCCTCACCGTTTTACTGCAGATGGAATTCAAGAGTCGATTAGGAAGGCTGGATTTGATCCACAGCTTAGAACTCAAAAATATGAGGATAGAGAGCTGCCAAAAGATATGATTCAGCAGGTAATTGATTATTGATTTTACCTAAACGTAAGAGTCCCTAAAAAACCTTAATTTTAATGGTTCTATAATGCTTAGAAAAATTCTATATATATTGTTTTTGTTGGCTTCTGCCAATTCATTTGCCACTCACAATAGAGCAGGAGAAATTACTTTTACCCACATTTCGGGTTTAACCTATGGTATTACTGTCACAACTTACACCAAAGGATCAAGTCCGGCAGATAGGCCAAACTTAGAAGTGTTTTGGGGAGATGGTACTTCTTTAGATTCTATTCCTAGAATTAGTGAACAACTGTTGGGTAACGACATTAATAAAAACATTTATTATGATGTTCATACCTATCCAGCTCCTGCGGCATCACCATATAAAATAAGGATTAATGATCCAAATCGGAATGCTGGATTAATGAATGTGCCAAACTCGGTTAACGTAGTGTTTTTTTTAGAGTCTGAATTGTATATTAATCCATTTTTGGGGGTAAATAACTCTCCAGTACTTAATAATCCTCCTATCGACAATGCCTGTGTAGGATCTACGTATATTCACAACCCTGGTGCGGTTGATTCTGATGGAGACAGTTTGTATTATTCAATACAAGAAAGTAGAAAAGATGGCGGAACGGCTATTGTTGGGTACACTTTTCCTGCAGCATCTAGTTTTATTATTGTTGATGGATTTACAGGAGATTTAATTTGGGATACACCTATTGCCATTGGGGAATACAATGTAGCAATATTAATAGAAGAGTTTAGAAATGGATTTAAAATAGGAAGTGTCTTGAGGGATATGCAAATTACTGTATATCCTGGACCATGCAACCCGCCAACTATTTCAGGAATAAGTGATACGTGTATTATTGCAGGCGAAAGTTTAGATCTTGATTATATTATTACCGGTAACGATCCTGTAACGGTTACTTCTACAGGTATTCCTTATCAAATTGTTAATTCGGCATTTTTTCAGCAAGTAGGAGCAGTAGCAAATATTACGGGAGGAAATTTTTATTGGGATACTCAGTGTAACCATGTAAGAAAGAGCCCTTACTTTGTATCTATTAAGGCTATAGATGCTGGCGAATTTAATTTAGCGGATTTTCATACTACAACGATTTTAGTTTTAGGGCCTAAACCAGATAATTTACAAGCTACAGTTCAAACAAACAATATCAATTTAGTTTGGGACAGAACAACTTGTAATCAGGCGATAGGCTACAAGGTTTATCGAAAACTAGGGGCTTCTGGCTGGTCGCCTGGCCCTTGTGAAACAGGTGTTCCTTCTGGCATTGGTTTTCAGTTAATTGCAACAACAAGTTCTGTAAACGATACAAATTTCAGTGATAATAATAATGGAGTTGGCTTAATTCCTGGAGAAGATTATTGTTACAGAATTGTTGCTTGTTATCCTGATGGGGCAGAGAGTATTGCTTCTGATGAAGCTTGTAATAGTTTAAGGCGAGATGTACCAATTATGACAAGGGTAAATGTAAATTCTACTGACCAAAGTAATGGTGAGGTTTATGTTGAATGGTCAAAACCAACAGAGCATGATGTTTTGCAATGGCAAGGCCCTTATCGTTATTTAATTTACAGAGGAGAGCAAAGCTCCACAAACATGGTGTTGATTGATTCTACCGCTACTATTAACGATACAATGTATACTGAAAACGGGTTAAATACTTTAAATTTCCAATACCAATATAGAGTTGATATTTACAATCTTACTGGAGGAACGAGAGACTTAATGGGGAAATCTGTAGTTGCATCTTCTGTTTATTTAAATCTAATTCCTTCAGATAATCAATTGACTTTAGTATGGAGTGAGCTTGTTCCTTGGACAAATACTCAACATGTAATATTTAGGCAAAACCCTATTACTTTAGTTTTTGATTCTATTAATATTACTTCAAATACGAGTTATATTGATACTGGCCTCGTTAATTTAACTACATACTGTTATAAGGTTAAAAGCATTGGTTCTTATTCATTACCTGGAACTATTGATCCAATTGAAAATTTCTCTCAAGAAAAATGTGAACAACCTATTGATAATGTTGTGCCTTGCGCTCCTAATTTATGTGTTGAGGTAAATTGTGAAAAACAAGAAAATATTTTGCGTTGGACTAAAATTATTCCAGATTGTGCAGACGATGTTGTAGAATATAAAATTTATAAAAAAGACTCTTTAGGAGGCGATTATGAGTTGATTACAACTTTGGCTAATGTTTCCGAAACAAGTTATATTTATGATAACGCACCTTCAATTGTGGGTTGTTATGTCATTACGGCTGTTGACTCGGTTGGAAACGAAAGTTTATTTAGCGATTCTGTTTGTGTAGATAATCCTAATGGAGGTTGTGAAGGAAATATTGGCTGTGTTTCTAAAGCAAATGAAACGATTGACGAAGCTTGTTTTGTTTATAGTTTGCCAAATGTATTTACTCCCGGAAACGATGGTTTAAATGATGTTTTTCAACCATTTCCTTATCGTTTTGTAGAATCGGTAGAAATGCAAATTTTTAACCGTTGGGGTAATTTAGTTTATTGGACTTCAGACCCAAATATTTTATGGGATGGTAATGAAATGGAAAATGATAAACCATGTAGTGATGGAACATATTTTTATACCTGTACTGTTAATGAGGTTTGCTTAGATGGAATACAATCAAGAAAATTGAAAGGGTTTATCACATTAATGAGAAACAAAGGAGAATAAAATTAGATTATGTTTACAGGTATTATAGAAGGATTAGGACAGATTGTTAAAATTGAGAAAGAAGGTGAGAACGTTCACTTTTCAGTTAAAAGCGATATTACAGATGAGTTAAAGATTGATCAAAGCTTGGCTCATAATGGGGTTTGTTTAACTGTTGTTGGGATTGATAATGACATTTATGTTGTTACTGCCATTAAGGAGACTTTAGATAAATCTAGCATTGGAGACTTAATAGTTGGCAGTAAAGTAAATTTAGAAAGAGCAATGTTAGCCAATGGTCGTTTTGATGGGCATGTTGTTCAAGGACATGTGGACCAAACAGCAGTTTGCAAATCTGTATTAGAACAAGACGGGAGCTGGATGTTCACTTTTGAATATGATTCTAAAAATGGTAATGTAACTGTTGAGAAAGGTTCAATTACGGTAAACGGAGTTAGCTTAACGGTTGTTAATTCACTAGATAACCAGTTTTCAGTTTGTATTATTCCTTATACAAAAGAACATACTACATTTAATACCTTAATAGCTGGAGACAATATCAATCTAGAGTTTGATATTGTAGGAAAGTATGTGGCACGGTTGATGGGTATGGCGTAGATAATATTTATCATTTAAATACGTTTGTAACTTTGATGTCTAGGCACTGGCTTCTTTTATTTATTTTTTCACCAGGTTTGTTATTCTCTCAGAGTAAGGGGAATAACACTACTTATGGTAAAATTAATGTAAATAAAAAAGAGCTAAAAATATACTCTCAAGCCTATATTCATTATCCTCAAGTTTTCAGAGATTTTGATAGGAAAGCAAAGTTTGATACAACGTCTTTTGAAGAGCGATTTTTAGATACTACCTTCGCTAATACTATTAAAATAGACTCTGACTATAGAGACTCCAGGGTTTATGAAACTTTAGCGTTAAATACGCGAGAGGGATTAAAAGAAGAAATTTGGTTTGTCTTTAAAAAAAATGACGGTTATGCTAGTTTATTAACTAGAAAAAATCCTGAAATAAATGCGTTTATAGGAATGGCATGGATTTATAAAGGAGCTTTAACTGTCAAAGGATTTGAAGAGAAATTTATTTATTATAAAAGAAAATATTTTTTAAAACGTAAAATTCGAAGGCAATGGACCGATTTTAGAATTTACTATAATAACTCTACCCAATCGTTTACTTTACAATTAAAAAATATAAATGGGTTTATCGAAATAGAAGCTTATCCTAGGTATAATGCGATTAGTAGAGATATAAAAGAGTCTCAAGAAAGGTATGTGAAAAATAATGCTAAGTATCTTAAATATTTAAAAAGGAGAAAAACCAAGTTTGATAAAAACGTTACTAAAAGGAAAAATATTTTTTATAAATCAATTAAAGAATATGATGATAATTTATGGAAATCGTTCCAAAAGAATTACATGACTGAAGAAGAACGAGAGTTATCAAGAGATGAATGGTTAGTTTATTATGACAAGGTAATTGCGAATGAAAGAAAGGCTATGGGAAATGCCTCTCCTTCATTAGGAAACATTATAAGAAGCATTAGAATTGATGATTATAAAATACTTGCTCCAAATGCTTTTAGATCTCCAAATGACTCTACAACAATTAAAACGCTCTATCAGAATAAAAAAGAAGAGAAATTAGCAATTACTAATATTTTAATGATTGATGTTGAAGCAAAAAGATATAAAAAGTATGTTGGTTCTAAAGGTATAAAGGTTATAAAAATAGATGATCCAGAAAACACCAACAATGTTATGGTCGTTTGGTTAAGGAATGGAAATATTGGGTTTTTGACTCAGACAGACTTACGAAATCTTATTGTAAATAAAAATGGACAAGTCTTGATTACTCTAAATATCATTAACAAAAAATTTGCATCAGTACAAACCTTGCGCGATCAGTTAAACTTTTAAATTCTTTGATTATGTCATTCAACAAAGCACTCTTATTCTTTACGATCTTTTCAATAACATTAATAAGTTGTCAAGATGAAAAGCCAATTACAGGTGGATCTCCAGATTTAACCTATATGCCTAATGACAACATTGACTTTATTAAACCTCCTTTTTTAGATAGAGACATTGAACAAGAAGTTTTTTTGATTGATGCACAAAAGGATGAAGAAATTATTACAGAAAGTGGATCAAAAATTACTGTATATAAAAATACAATTGTTGATAATGTAGGCGAAGTTGTAGTTGGAAACGTTAAAATTGAATATAGAGATTTTCATAATCCTTTAGAAGTATACTTAAGTGGAATACCAATGGGTTATGATTCTGCTGGGGTTCGTTATGTTTTTGAAACTGCAGGAATGTTTGAACTTAAAGCCTACCAAAAAGAGCAATTACTTGGACTTAAAAAAGGTAAGAAAATGGATGTGGATCTGATATCAACAAGTAATGAAACCGATTTTAATTTTTACAGTTTTGATGAGTCTAATGGTGTTTGGTTGTTTAAGAATGAGCCAATGAGAATAGCAACAACTCTAAAGAATAAAATGGCAGAAAAAAGAGAAGTAAAAGAATTGATTAAACCAATTGCTCAGAATGTTAAAAATTATGCTTTTGATATTGATGTGAATAAGAAACAATACCCAGAACTGGAAGTATATGAAGGGACGATATTTGAAGTAAGGAATAACGCTTCTTTTAACCCAATTTATTATAACGTACAGTGGGATAAAGTAGAAATATATCGAAAAAATAAGGATCATTACGTGCTTGAACTTTTTAAAGAAGACACCTCAATTGTTGTGGCTGTAAAGCCTGTGATAAAATCAGAAAAGTATGCTCAAGCTAAAATAAAGTATAATGAAGCAATAAAGAAGCGCAAGGAAAGCATTGGAGAGCAAAGTGACTTTGACGTTTACTCTAAGTCATTAATCGCTTATAATTCCTCGATGTCTGCACAAGCAACTATTATGCGTCAAATGTCTTTAAATGGTTTTGGAATTTATAATTGTGATAAGCCCGGTATTTTCAATCCTTCAGGAGTTATTAAGGAGCTAATTGCGATTAAGAATGGTGAAGAAAGAAAGGTGGAAAACAAAAACTTTAGTGTTGTAGATTTATCAAAAAACGCAGTTGTTTTGGTTTATGGAGCCCCTAAGTATTATAAAAATAGAAATACAATTTTATGGGCGATAATGAACAATGAAGAAATGCTTATTGCTTTTCCAGAGGAGATACAAGCAATGCTTGACGATAAAAAATTAAGATCAGGGACATACTCAATACAAGAAGGGCTTGAAATATTGGGTGATGTTATTGCTTCAAGGTAAATTTACGACCCAAAAACTTCTTTAACAACATCTCTAACTGCCAAAGATTTACCCATGGTGTAATAATGGATGCAAGGAACGCCATATTCAATTAAATCTTTACACTGTTTTATGCACCAATCGATCCCCACCTCTTTCACTTCTTCGTTGTTTTTGCACTTATCAATGGCGTCAACCAATTCATCAGGCAAATCAATATGGAAAAACTTGGGTAAAGCTAGTAGTTGTTTTTTTGTAGAAATGGGTTTAATTCCAGGAATAATAGGCACAGTAATTCCTTCGTTGCGGCACAAGTCAACAAAATCTTTAAATTTTTGGTTATCGTAAAACAATTGAGTAACAATATAATCTGCTCCAGCGTCAATCTTTTGTTTTAAATACTTTAAGTCGTTTTTCATATTGGGAGCTTCAAAATGCTTTTCTGGGTAACCAGCAACACCAATACTAAAGTTTGTTGGAGTTGCATTTTGAAGGTCTTCATCTTTATATTCACCTTTGTTTAAGCCAACCACTTGTTTAACCAAGTCAACAGCATAATTATGACCATCTTCTTCTGCAATAAAAGCCGACTCGGTTTTAATAGGATCTCCTCTAAGCAATAGAACATTATCTATCCCTAAAAAATCAAGATCAATAAGAGCGTTTTCTGTTTCTTCTTTAGTAAACCCACCACAAATAATGTGAGGAATGGCATCTACCTTATATTTATTGACAATAGCTGCACAAATACCAACAGTCCCAGGTCTCTTTTTAATCGATATTTTTTCTAAATAACCTTTCTCTCTCTTTTTGTAAACAAACTCTTCTCTGTGATAAGTAACATTAACGAAGGCTGGTCCGAACTCAATTAAAGGATCAATCCCATCATAAATAGATTGAATTCCTTTCCCTTTTAAAGGGGGCAGAATTTCCAAAGAGAATAATGGTTTTTTAGCTTTATTTAAATGTTCTGTTACTTTCATCTTAGGTTAATAATTGTTTTTAATTGGCATGGCTAGCGAATATAATTTGTAAATGTAATACCCGAAGAGATCAAAACGAAATTATATTTCATCTAATTTGTTTATTCTTACTGTTTGTTGATTTGGATTAATGATGATTTACAATAGAAAAACACATTAAAATGAAGAATACGATAATGGATTTTTGATAAAAAATGCTATTGTAACTGAACGTTTAAAGAAGTAAGTTTGTGCTTATATAATTGAAGCATGAAAAACATTAGAAACTTTTGTATAATCGCACACATTGACCACGGTAAAAGTACTTTGGCAGATAGATTATTACAAACTACAGGAACAGTATCGGATAGAGATATGCAAGAGCAGACTTTAGATGATATGGATATTGAAAGAGAGAGAGGTATTACCATTAAGAGTCATGCGATTCAAATGAATCATACGCACGAAGGGGAAGACTATGTTCTGAACTTAATTGACACTCCTGGTCACGTAGATTTTTCTTACGAGGTTTCTCGATCTATTGCTTCTTGTGAAGCTGCTTTACTAATTGTTGATGCAACACAAGGAATTCAGGCACAAACAATATCTAACCTTTATTTGGCTATTGAGAATGATTTAGAAATTATTCCGATTATGAATAAAATGGATTTGCAAAGTGCAATGCCAGAAGAGGTTAAAGATCAAATTGTTGATTTAATTGGTTGTGATAGAGATGATATTATTCCTGCAAGTGGAAAGACTGGTCAGGGAGTAGAAGATATTTTAAAGGCAGTTGTAGAAAGAGTTCCTGCTCCAGTTGGAGATCCAGATGCTCCATTTCAAGCATTAATTTTCGATTCTGTATTTGATTCGTACAGAGGGATTTGTGCCTACTATAAAGTGGTAAATGGTTCGATTAAAAAAGGAGAGAAAGTAAAATTTATCAATACGGATAAAGAATATTTTGCTGATGAAATTGGCGTTCTGAAATTAGATAAAGAACCAAGAAAATCGGTTAAGACTGGAGATGTTGGATACATTTTTTCTGGAATTAAAGTAGCTAAAGAAGTTAAGGTTGGAGATACAATAACTACTGTTGAGAACCCTGCGCAATCAATACAAGGATTTGAGGATGTAAAGCCAATGGTTTTTGCAGGTATTTACCCTATTGATACAGATGAGTTTGAGGAGTTGAGAGATGCAATGGAAAAGTTGCAATTAAATGATGCTTCCTTGTCTTTTGAACCAGAAAGTTCTGCAGCATTAGGATTTGGATTTAGATGTGGGTTCTTAGGAATGTTACACATGGAAATTATTCAAGAACGGTTAGAAAGAGAGTTTGATATGACTGTAATTACTACAGTTCCTAATGTATCTTACCAAGCATTTTTAACAAAAGATAAAGAAACTCCAATTGAGGTAAATAATCCTTTAGACTTTCCAGACCCAAGTATGATTTGGAAAATGGAAGAGCCATACATTAAAGCTTCTATCATTACAAAGGCTGATTATGTTGGGCCAATTATGAGTTTGTGTATTCAAAAAAGAGGGGAATTAACCAACCAAGTATATTTAACAACAGATAGAGTAGAGTTAAATTTTAACGTTCCTTTAGCAGAGATTGTTTTTGATTTTTATGATCGTTTAAAGTCTATTTCTAAAGGGTATGCTTCTTTTGATTACCATCCAATTGGCTTTAGAGAGTCGCAATTGGTAAAAATGGATATCATGTTAAATGGAGATATGGTAGATGCTTTATCTGCTTTGGTTCATAAAGATAACGCTTACGATTTAGGAAAGAAAATTTGTAAGAAACTAAGAGAATTAATTCCAAGACAACAGTTTGCTATTGCAATACAAGCTGCTATTGGAGCAAAAATTATATCAAGAGAATCTCTTTCGGCATTGCGTAAAGATGTTACCGCTAAATGTTATGGTGGAGATATCTCGCGAAAGCGTAAGTTGTTAGAAAAACAAAAAGCGGGTAAGAAAAAGATGAAGCAAATTGGAAATGTAGAAGTACCACCAAAAGCATTTATGGCGGTATTGAAGCTGAACGATTAATGCTTGAATCACTTTTTTTTGAAACGGAATTTAACCCAATTATTAAGGCGGGTTCTCTGGATTATGTTTGGATAGATCTTTCTAAAAATAACGTTTTTTTAGATAAAGTAAACACCAATAGCTCTGAAGACTTTTCTGAATGCGTTAACCAGTATTTAAACGATAATAACGCTAAAGTTGCTATTGGTGGCTATAACGAACCTCGTAACATTTATAAACGAAGTAATAACTTTAACTCTTCGGAGCTAGAGGAGCGATTTATCCATTTAGGAATAGATTTATGGACTAATGCTGGCGTTCCAATTTTTGCGCCCTTAGAGGGAAAGATACATAGTTTTAAAAACAATGCTACCGAAGGAAATTACGGGCCTACAATTATTTTAGAACACAATTTAAAAGGAAATATCTTTTATACGCTTTATGGACATTTAACAACACGGTCTTTAGAGGGGTTGAAAGTAGGGCGGACTATTTGTTTAGGAGAAACGTTTGCTGTAATTGGAAAATCGACTGAGAACGGAGATTACCCGCCACATTTACATTTTCAGGTAATAAAAGACATTAAAGGAATGGTAGGGGATTTCCCTGGAGTAACTTCGTTAACCAATCAAAAAGCAGATTTAAGAAACTGCTTAGATCCTAATTTGATATTAAAAATTAGGCTTTAATTAAATCGAATAAACAACTTTTGTATGTTTCTGAAATTGGGATTAACTGATCTTTTATTTTTATTCGATTTCTTTCAATAGATTCGATTTGTTGAATAGAAACCATATAGGATTTATGCACTCTACAGATTATATTGGATGGAATAATTTTTTCAAACTCAGAGAATGTTTGTAAAGTCATAATCCGTTTTGTTGGCAAATGAATTTTTCGGTAATCTCCCATACCTTCAATAAATAGGATTTCCTTTAAATTTATTTTTTCTAATCTATTCTCAGTTTTAATAAATAGATAATCTTGTTCACTATTTTTAGGAGGTGTTTTCTGTTCTATCTTATCAATAGCTTGTAAAAAACGCTCAAAAGAGTAGGGTTTAAGCAGGTAATCGGTAACATTTAATTCGTACCCTTTTAAAGCATACTGATCATAAGCGGTTGTAATAATTACATCTCCTTTAAACTGTACGTTTTCTAATAGTTGGATGCCCGATAGCTCATCCATGTTTATATCTAGAAAGAGTAAGTCTACAGTATTACTTTTTAGATAAGAAAGTCCATCCAGCGCATTGTCGAATGAACCTTGCAAATTTAAGAAAGGTATTTTTTCAATATAACCTTTAGCACGTTCAAGCGCTAAAGGTTCATCTTCAATTATTATACAGCTCACTTTAGTCATAATTTATTGTCAAAATTACTTTATAATAATTAGCTTCATTTTCTAGTGTTAAATTATGAGAATTAGGATAAAGTAAATTAAGTCTCTTTTGAATTAACTCGTTCCCTAATCCGTTATAACCATCAATAGAAATAGATTTGTTGTTACAGTTATTAGTGCATTCAAATTGAATTTTACCCTCTTCAATAATGATATTAATATCAATTGCGTTTTCGGCTTTTTTATCTGCTACGTGTTTAAATGCATTTTCAATAAATGGAATAAAAACCATTGGGCTTATCTTCTTATTTTGGTAATCTCCATTAATAGTTAATCGAACAAAGTTCGGGTTAGAACTTCTTATTTTTTGAAGTTCAATATACTTTTCAAGATATTCAATTTCTTTTACTATATCTATTTGATCTGTTTTAGTTTCAAATAGCATAAACCTCATAATATCAGAAAGCTTGTTGAGGTACTTTGAAGCCTCTTCTGCATCTTTTTGTATCAAAACATCAATGTTGTTTAATGTATTAAATAAGAAGTGTGGATCAAGCTGCGCTTTTACTAAGGCCATTTCCATCTTATTGTTTTTTTCAGTTAACTCTTGTTTTAGTTTAATGTCATCATAGGAAGCTACAAAACCTCTAATTACTAAACCTACAACACCTGCCATTAAAGCTGGAATTATCATTAGGGGAAGTCCCCCTTGAAGGTCTATAGAATTAGCTCTAATTATATTAGCAGTTGAAAATCCAATTAATGCAGCAACAACACACATTAGAGTACCGTACAAAAACAGTTTAAGTATTTTCTTTTTTAAGAGGTACTTTGGGAATAAAACTAAATAGAAGAAATAAAAAGAGATTATTGGGGGTAGGTAGAAAAAACCGACATATAGGTGTGTGAGACTCATTAACGGAGGATCATCTGGCTCAGGACTTCCTCCTAGAATTTTAAAAAACAGGAGGATTATAATTGAGTAACAGAACCAGAAACCAATGTGTAAAAAAACAATAATTGACTTTTTCATATTTTGTAAGTTTAATGAATAATGAGAATCAAAAGTCGTTTGTTTGTTCTGTTGTTGAAAAAGTATTCTGCAACTTGGCTGTTTTTATCTGTGAACTCGATATTTTAAATAAGGATAAGAACTCTTGTTTAAGAATCTTAATTTTTAGAGCATTTACAGGTTGCGCTATACCCATAAATATGATTTAAGACTATTTCTGGAAACTTAATACCATTGCTCTTAAAAGCAGAATTTAATTTTTGTTCATTTAATTTTGTGCTGTATGGAACAAATAGAGAGCTTACTTCACCTATATTTTTATTCATTAAATCGTAAACCTTGCGTGTTGTTTGGCAATCAAAATCAAAAGACTCAATGTCAATTTTACGAACCTCTTTATTGGATGAAGTTTTAAAGTGAATCTCCATATTTTTAATGTCATAGACAATTGACCAAGCACCATCTAATTTAACTGTATTTAAGATGTCAAATGAATAGTCTATTACTGGAATATTGATATTGTTAGCGTATTCTGCTACCATGTTTGCAGCACCTAAAAACCTACATCTTTCTTTAGAATCGTATCTTTCTATAGATCTTTTATATCTATCGTTTTCTAATACTGGGTGCTTTAAGTCAGCACCTTTATAAACTAACATTCCTTTTTTAGTAAACTCGATTACAGCAGTATTACCTTCTTTATCACATATTAAATAGTGTAGACTTTGGTTAATTTTACTTATCCTTAAGTGTTTATCTGTGTTTATTACATCTTCAATTGTTTCGCTATTATCTAGTTGATATTGCACCCATTGCGATTCATTTATTGCAGGTCTATTATCTGTTTTCGGGTAGTTTCCAGCTACAACCATCACTTCAACAACTAACCCTTTTTCATTTATACCTCCATAAGGAAACTCTTTTCCAAACTGATTGAATGTCACACTGCCGAATTTTGAGGTCCAATTAACAGATTTTTCTGGAGGGAACACTAATGATCTTTTTGTAACATTCCTCTTATTAATGACAACAACACCATCATCAGAAAACCAATCTAGGTTTCTTCCGAAAACAAGATTATTAGCGTCTTTTAATACAAATGTTGTGCAGGAGAATAGTGCTAAAGGATATAGAATAATAAGGAGTAGAATAGCTTTTTTCATAGTCTAAACTTACTAAACTATTTTTCAATCTGTGCCCATTCAGTCCAGGATCCATCATAAACGCTTGTTGAATTTGGCAGCACCAATTTTCCAGCAAGTAAAATTATACAGGCTGTTAATCCTGATCCACAAGAATAAATTAGTTCTTTATCTTCAGTATTAATTTCAGAAAAAATGGCTTCTAATTCTTCTTTCGATTTAAATTTTCCGTTTTTCAAAACATCCCCAAAAGGGATATTAACAGAATTAGGAATGCTTCCACTTTTTAAACCTTTTCTTGGTTCTGGAGCCGTGCCGTTAAACCTGCCTGAAGACCGAGCGTCAATAATAATTTGATTGCTGTTGTTGAGGTTCGCTTTTATGAAATTAAAGTCTTTAATACTTTCTGAATTTAGGTGAGCTTTAAAGTTTCCTGATTCATATTGTTGAGCTTTTATTTCTTCTGTTGGATAATCGTTTTCAATCCAATTTGGCAAACCTCCGTTTAGTACAAAAACGTTTTGATGTCCCATGGTTTTAAACATCCACCAGACTCTTGGGCTGGAGTAAATCCCTAAATTATCGTAAACAACAATAACGCTTGAAGCGTTTATCCCTAGTTTTTGGCTTTCTAACTCAAATTGAGCTTTATTTAGGAGCGTATTAGGCAAATCACAACCACTATCACTAAAGTTGTTTTTTAGATCGAAATATCGCGCCCCATCAATTTTCAGATCATTCTTTATCTCATTATCAGAAGTGATTTTTTTCTGACTAGCATCTAAAATAATGATATCAGGATTGTTGAGATTTTCTAATAGCCATTGAGAAGAAACGATAGGTTCAGTCATTGAGTTGCTTAATTATTTTTAGCTAGAGTAGATTGTTTTTGAATATCGGTTACTAATTCGTGAAGTTCACGAATTGTATTTAAAAGCCTAGAATCTTTATCGTAGGAGATTAATTTTCCTAGCTTAAATCGAGCTATTTCCTGTATGTCTTTATTGTTTTGAGAAGAGTCATATACAAAAGTAGTATCAGCTATTTTATATAAGTTATTTAGGTTTTTATAGCCATCTATAAATCGTTGCTCTATTTCATCTTGATAAACAAAATGACCACCTTGTTCTACTCTTTGATCAACCCTATCTATTGCTTGGGGCACATTTAGTAAACATAAATAATGTAAGTGTATTTTGAACCCCTTATTTCGAAACTCTTCAATTATCTTCTCAGGAGAAGTATTAAAGTTCGTTTCGTAAGAAAATGAATTATTTTCTTCTATTGAGTTATTCTTTATTTCATTAAAATTTCTAGTTGTTGCCGCCTTGGCAAATGCTTCTCGAAATTCAGAGTCACGAAGTTTTTCGTATTCTTCAGCATACAACTTATCACCATCAATAAGTATTGGATTAAGATAATAGGGGTTGTCTATGATTGCTTTAGAAAAGGTAGATTTACCCGATCCATTGCATCCAGCAATAATTATTAAAGTAGGATTCACTAAAAATTAGCAACGTAATATGGACGTTGATTTTTTGTTTTAATAGATGACTTTCTGGTGGAGGAATTCTTCGCTGAATGCTTTAGCGTTTTAGTTATATCACTAATTGCTTTAGTGTTTAATTTAAAGCTTTCATATTCTTTTTTATCTAATACAACTACGGACATAATCGATAATTTTAACTATTAAGATGGTATAAAGTTAAGATATAATTATGAGATACCATAATTTAGCTCCTTTATGGCTTTTCTGAAGTGCTATCATTCTGTATTTCATAACAAACGCAATTTACCAACCTTTCGTTATCTAATAATTTAGGATGTTTAAATTGCAGCTGTTTTGTCATTCCAATTTTTTCCATAACACTTATGGAATCTTTGTTAACTAGCGGGGCAGTAGATTTAATATTCTCTATGCTTAGGTCCTTAAAAGCATATTCTAAACATCTTTTTGCACCTTCAGTTGCAAAACCTTTTCCCCAGCATTTTTTATCTAATCGCCAACCAATATCTATGCAAGGAGCAAATTCAACATCATAATCTTGATCACATAACCCGACAAACCCAATAAGGGAATTGTCTTCAAGACTATCTACAGCAAAGTAGCAATATCCTTTTTCGGAAAACATTACTTGCATTATTTCAATAAAAATTGTTGTTTGTTTTGGTGTTGCAACTGCCGGAAAATTCTTCATCACATCAGCATCTTCACTAATTGCAATCATTAAAGGAATGTCTGTGTCAATCCAGTTTCTGAAACCTAATCGTTCTGATTTAAAAACGTAATCTTTTATCATTTTACGGCTTTTAACATACTGATTAATAGTTGAGGCTCTAATCTTTGAGAGTAGTTAGGATCAACATGTTGGTATTGTATTTTGCCATATTTAATAATAAAAACTGCTGGAATAGGAAGCGTGTGGTGCTTACTTCCAGACCACCATTCTGTATCCATACCGTAACTATCTTTGTACTTTTTATAGAGCCCATCATTAATTTTCCATCCTATTCCAAAAGCATTTATAGCTTCGAGTTTACTGTCAGATAAAAGTTCATAATCTAATCCTTTTGTTCGTGTTTTAGTAGAGTCTAGTTTTGTAAAATTATCTGGTGTAATGGCAATTAATTTATATCCTAAACTATCTATTTGAGTTTTAACTTCTTGCAATGCAGAAAGGTGGCGGGTACAATATGGACACCATGCACCTCTATAGAAAACGAGGATTACAGGGTCGTTACCAATGTGTTCTTTTAAATTAATAGGCTTAGTATCTTCATTAATTAAATGAACTGTGGGTACTTCTTCCGAGTTTTTAATAGGACAGATATCATACATTTCTTTTTGACTGAAAAGAGTTAAAGAAAGCATTAGTGAGAATGTTATTGTTAAGAATTTCATTTAGCGCTTGTGTTTAAATTGTATAGTTCAATTTCCTCTTTTGCATCCAGTGAATACTATTGGCAGAAGCTGCTCTCAGTTTTAAAGTTACTTCTCAAATATTTTAGACATATCTTTAAAGGATTTAAACTCTAAAGCGTTTTCCTCAGGATCTAAAAAGAACATGGTTGCTTGTTCGCCAACCTCTCCTTTAAATCTTATGTATGGCTCAATTATAAAGTCAATATTTTGATTTTTAAGCTTTTGTGAAAGGGTTTCCCAAATATCCCATTCTAAAACAACACCGAAGTGAGGAACAGGAACTTGCTTTCCGTCAACAGAGTTTGCTGCATTTTTTGGTTTTACAATATCTGTTTCGTGAATGACAAGTTGATGCCCAAAAAAGTTGAAATCAACCCATTTTTGAGAACTTCTTCCTTCAGAACATCCTAAAATATCTCTATAAAAAGTACGACAGATCTGTAGATTTTGAACAGGTATGGCTAAATGAAAGGGCGTAGTTTTATTCATTTTTCAGGTGATCTATCAGTTTTATTTATAATGTTAACAGGGCTCTCTTCTTTTGTTGGTATTTCATCAGAAGCTACTTCAGTTTCAACATCAACTTTTTCTTCTTCAGTATTTTCAGTTCCTAAAACAGACTTTAAATAACCAATTTGAAAAGGGTTTTTACTTAAGATGATCACTAAAATAGAACAGATAATAATACTTAACAATACAACTGCAAAAGATAGCATTTGAATGCTTTCTCCACCAGCCAAACCGTATTGGATAGGGATAGATGCTAGGATAGCAGGAACCAATCCTTTAGGTGCCATAATGGACATTATACCCAAATCTTTAAACGACATTTTTGATTTTACCAATAGCTTAATAGACAGCGGTCTAATTAATATAATGGCAACGACTATTAGCAATGCTAACGCGTAAATACGAATACTCCCGAATTTCATGCAAATACCAACATAAACAAAAAAGAAGGTAGACATGATAAATACCAACTCACTAAAAAAGTCTTTTTCGTTACTTAACAACTCTTTTGCTGGGAAAGCTTCTTTGAACCTCGTGTTTTGAAGTAGGTATGCATTTCCTAAAGTTATACCGAAAATTAATACGGCAATACCACCATTTAATCCTAAGTACTCTGTTATTCCATAAATGATAAAAACCATTGCTAAGTTCATCACTTTAGAATTTTCAATAATTCGGGTAAATTTTAGAATGAAAGACCAAGCAAAGCCTCCTACAAATCCAATTAAAAATGCAAATAAGAAAGATTTCCAAATAGCATTTAAAATTGCTCCCATTTCAAAAACACCTTCTTTCATTGCTTGTAAAAGTGCTAAACCAATAACTAAACACAAAACATCACTTAGGGCAGACTCCAACATTAATGTGGTGTATCCCTTTTTATTCATTTTAAGTTGCTTTATAATTGGAATAACAACAGCAGAAGAAGTTCCAGCTATAATTACTCCAAAAAAGGTAGCACTTAACATATCAATATCAGAAAAGAAGGCTACAGCAACAGCAGTTCCAATAATAGCACTTGCAAAAAAGTTAAAAAGGGTTAGCATAAATGCGGAACCAATTGATTTAAAAAGTTCACCAATTTTAAGATTGGTACCACTTTCAAATAATATTAAAACTAAGGTGATGGAAGTGAAAATTGGACCGATTTTACCAAAATGATTTTCGTTAACAAAGCCTAAAACTGGGCCAGCTAAAATCCCTATTAATAACAGTATTAATACGTTAGGTATTTTTGTGAATTTAAATAGTCCGTTAAAAAGGTGTGCTCCAAAAATTAGCAAACCAATCATTATAATTATCAAGGGTACATTCATAGCAACAAGTTTACTGATTTTATATACGAACTCCTATTACATACTTTGGCAAGCTTAGTGTAAACTGCACATTATAGTCTAACGCCTATAATGCAGACATCATCTATCTGTTCTTCTTCTCCTTTCCATTTAGTAAATGTTTCGGTTAGTTTATCTTGTTGCTCTTGCATTGGTAAATGAGCAATAGAAATCAAATATTCCTTAAAAGGTCTTACCATAAACTTCTTGCCTTTTTCTCCTCCAAATTGATCTTGAAAACCATCGGTTATGGAATAAACAACATCTCCTTTTTGTGTTTTAAACTCTCCCCCAACAAAAGGTGTAGCATCATTATCGTGTTTACCAATTGGCATTTTTTCTCCTTTAATTTCGATAAGCTCATTATTACGAATAATCCAAATGGGGTTTTGTGCAGCAGTGTAAGTGAATTTGTTATTCTCAAAATCGAAAGAAATAATACTGGCATCCATTCCATCTTTACCACCCTCTTTAGAGCCATCTTTACTTAATCGTTCTA
>CAJWVX010000048.1 GCA_913048175.1 uncultured Flavobacteriales bacterium
AAAACACTACCCGATAGACCAAATCTAAAAGTTGCATTTATTAGTTGAATTCAAGAAAACATTCAATTAAGTGGATGTTTTTTATGTAGAATAAGGTTTAGTTTGAAATGTATTGTTATTTGTGTTCTTACTATTCTTTTACAATTTCTGTCAACTCAATTTTAGTAAATAATCCGGCTTGATTGAGATTAAACAAAAAGGTTAATTGCTCCCTTTCTGCAACCTTTGCTACTAATTTTTCAGAAGCCTGTTTTCCTTCTCCTGCATGTAAGTTAAAATCACCCAAAGGAACGTCAAAAAAAACTGTTTTACCATTATCAATAACTCCAACTTTTTTAGAATTAATAAATACTGGAATTCCTACCAGTGCACTTTGAAATGATTTTTGGCGAGTTACAAAAACACCTGTCCTTTCTGGGCCAATAGTTTCTGTTGGTTTTATGCGAAATATCTTAATTAAAAACAAAAGGAGTATAAGAGGTAAAAGGAATGTTAGATAAGTAGCAACCATAACAAATGTTAAGCTATACTTATCACCTGGATTCGGAGCTGCAAGATCTATGAAGAATAAAGCTGGTTGTATTTCTATAATCGCTGAGTAAACTGCAATAGATGCAGTAACAATTACGTAAATTAGTATGAGAGTTCATTTATAAATCAGTTTCTTGTAATGCCAGCCAACGATTGGGCTATGCGTTGTGCGGGATTAAAAGTAATGAAATAAAAAAGTTACATAATACCAAATTCTGAGACTTTGGTATTTAATTTTCTTGGTATAAATGCCAAATCGAAGATTTGGCGGACTGATCCAAAAGCTCCGACCTTCACTTTACCGATAAATCTCGCATGACGTATAGGTGGTGTTGTAAAATGTTATTTTTTTTAGCATGTGCAAGAGCCAGACACCACGACTTTTTCTCCCTTTAACATATCCTCAAACTCTCTAAGTTTTATATCTCTACTTTCTTGTAGTTTTTCCAATTCTTCTTCGGTAAGCTCGCTATCTTCTTTTTTACATTTAACTTTATATCTTTCAATTTCTTTTAACACATCCTTTACTTTCTTCGTTTCTTTGTGGATATAAAAGGTTCTGTCACAGAAGTATCCATATGCATAGATTGTTATAACAGGTTTACTTTCTATCCATTTCAAATCTGAAGAGAGGTCTAATATTGATAGAAAATAAATATAATTAGAACTAATCCGATTTGTAATCCTTAGACTTTTTATTTCACTAGCCAGTAATACATTAGCCTTAATTGTGGTATAAGAGTATATGGTGTCTAGGTTGCTTTCACTAATAACGCGATATTTAATTAATTCGTTAAAATAAGTGATTGTGTCATCCAGTTTATTGTCTTTGTAATCGAAGTGGTTTATTAAGTAAGCACTGTTATCCACAGAGTCCTCATTGAAATGGGCTACAGGTAAATAGACATACCCCTTTATTTGTTCATCATTTTGACAAGTGGCTTGAAATTCTACGAACCAACCTTTATACTCACCATATGAAAGTAGAGGTAAAGCTGTAATGAAAAATATAGTTAATAAGTGTTTCATTTTTTAATACTTTACAACAAGGGAGTAAGTTTTATATTAGACTCATCTACATTGTGTATACAGTTCCAAATTAGTAATAATGGTTCTAATTATTGTTTAATAAAATGTTTGTGTTTAAACGATAAACTAGAGTTGTTGAATTTGGTGGTAGGGTTTGACATTTAACATATTATGTGTTGAGTTGATTTATTACCAATTTAGTAAACTAATCTCCAATAGAAATATTTAACTGAATTTTCGGAAGTAGATGAAAATTATCAGCAAATTATATGAAGTGTTTTTTTCGATATTAGTAAGAAATTTTAATTGCTTAAGAGAACCCTTCTCCGATTTATTATTCCAATTTAGAAAATTTTATAAACTCCAGATAAATCACTTAACTTTTGTTATTGAGAGTATTCTATTGGCAACACTTACCGATCCTCCACTGTCAGAGGTCTGTGTGTCAGTTTTCCATCTAACATCAATAGGTTGACCAGCAAGAACTGTTGCTATGCCATGTAAAGAAATATCTGATTGAGCTGATAAAGGTGCCCTTGTTCTGCTAGAATTGGGAATTAAGACACCATTTTGATAGAGGCTAAAAGTAGCCTCATGAACAACTGGTGTAACGACAACAGTTGTTCCTGCTTGATATATTGTCCCATTGACAACACAACCTACAGCGGTAAAACCTGTAATAGCACCACCATTAGTACCAATATCTCCAGTATAAGTTGAAGCCCCAGTATTAGCTATTGCACCAGCACACGTAAACATTACGAAGGAAGCTAATCTTTGTAAATTGATAAAGGTTGTAGATAAAGTAGGTAAAGAAAGTGTGCCTGGTCCAAAAGCCATGGCTCCAGCTTTTGTTAGCAACCGTCCTTCTATTATACAATTTGCTCCTACTGGAATTGCCCCAGCAGTATTACCATTAGAAAAAATTGTTCCAGAAATAGTAGTGTTTGCACCTATACTTATTCCTGTTTCAGCTACCCATAAAACGTTTTCTGGTGAAGCTCCGTTTATCAGAGTTACTGTAGCTCCAGCTGTTATGCCAAATGTTGAAGAGCCCCTAATAACAAATATAGCATTCGTATTACCTCCTCCATCTAAAGTAAGATTGTTTGCCAGAGTTATTGCGCCAGTCAAAGAGTAAACGCCTGGAGGAAGAATCTCTCCTGCACCAGTCGCACCAAAAGCAAGTGCACGTGTTGAATCCGTTACTGTTAAAGCATCTATTTCATTATAAATCAAATTTAAATCTGTACATAGATCTGCAGTACTAAGACCTGTTGTATAAATTGCATCAGGTATAGCACATTGACTATTAAAATTGACGTTATAAGTTCCTTCTCCAGGTGAAAGAGTCATCCCTGAGACTACAACATCTGCTGTTGAAGTAGTTGTAAGATTTGCGCTTGCGTTAACAGAACTAGAACGATCTTCATTAGTTTCAAAGGCGATCCATATTGTGCCACCCCAATAATAATAGCCTGGCGATACATTGTTGGGTGAAGCTCCCGCAGTTGCAGTATTATATATTAAAAGGGATGTAGTAGGTGCAGTAATTGGTAATGCACTGTTGGTTGCCGTAAGTGCAATACGAGGAATTAGCAATCCCATATTATTTCCTGGTGAAGCATCAATGTCAAGTAATGAGGAGGCATCTGCTGCTGCCCCTGTAGTATTGATACCAATGTTTTGAGCAGAAATGTCTTTAATGAAAAAGATTAACACGATTATAATTGCTAAATATCTGTAATTTCTCATAGATTAGGTATTAGTATTTTATGGGAGGAAACTTTTTGAGAATTTCTTATTATTACAAAATAAAATCCAGCTGGTTGGTTTAAGTTTTTGAAAAACACTTGATTTTTTCCGACAACGGATATAATATCTTTAGACGCAATTAAACTACCTACGGCATTATAAATTGTGATAGAAAAAGCAGCTGAAATATCTGATTTAATTGATACTTGAACATTTTTATTGTCAGTATTAAAATAAGCATTTGTACTTAAGGGTGATGAAATATCATTGCATTCTCCTACCGAAATAATTGATGATGCTGTTGATGATCCATCAATATCTGTCTGTTTTAATCGATAGTAAGAAGTTTTAAAACTATTATTGATATCAATTAAAGAATAGTTTACGGTACTACTAGAGTTTCCTGCACCATTAACTTTAGATATAGTTTGCCAGTTAATTCCGTCAATACTTTTTTCAATGGTGAAAAAATCATTATTTATTTCTGTTAATGTACTCCATTTGATTTCAATTGTTTTATTTAAACATTCTCCAGTAAAGTTAATTAAACTTATTGGCAAAGGATTAGAGTTGTCAACAAGCGACCACCACTTAGATCTAGCCAATACTACTGCAGAGTGAGACGCAACTGTAACAATGTTAGATCCTGTTGTTACAGTTCCTAAAGGTGTAAGAGGTCTCCAGTCTGTAGCTGTATTATCCCAATATTGCGCCTGTAGGTTCCCTTCTGTGATGGTATTTGGAGTAATAGATGCATCGAATTCTGCAGTTGCATAACTAAATATAATGTTTGATAAAGTCGGTCTGGTTGTAAAAATAGCGTCTGTGGCATCTATTTGGTAAAAACGATCTACACCAAAAGCAGAGTTATCAGCTCCTGAACTTAGGTAGGATGTAGGAAGCATAGTTTGAGGAACAACTGTGCCAGCTGTTGGCAAGCTTGAGCTGTTAATTCCCGATCGGAATGTGCTAGAAATAATACTGCCATTACCTAAGGCACCAGATGTTGTAAAGGTTAATGGCAGGTCTATAGTAGTCCCAAATCCAAAAGGAACAATATATGTAGCAGCTGAAGTACCAATATTCCACTTAACCCTATTATTCCCGATAGTACCTTCTGAAATTATCCAACCAGTATTTCCAATCCTTGTAATAGCATTACTGGCATTATTATCTACAACTAAAAAAGAACCATTACTTATATTTATAAAACTTGCATTATTAATTATGATACGAGCTTGTGAATAACTACTAATAGCAATTAGTCCCATGATGAAAAGTGATAAATATTTGTAAATATTAGACTTTATAGAAGCCTGTTTATTTGTTCTCATTTTATAGTTCGCTATAAGTCTAAATAAAATAACTTGCATTGTTGATTTTGTTTTGATAAAATAGTTTTATCTACTCCAGAAATGTAACGGAAAGCAATTTTAAATAAAAAATTACATTTACAAAATTAAAGATTTCGATAATGAGTTAAGTCTTTTTTTGTATTTAAGTGTAATTAATATTTTTTTGACTAAAATGTGTTTAGCGATATTAAAATATGACTTTTTTCAATATATATTGTTTAGTTATTTTTAAATAATCAGACTTTTTAGAGGCATTTTATTTAACCTTTAGTAATCAGATATTCTTTATCTTATTAATGTTTTCATATTTTATTTTTTATCACTAGGTTTAATAATCATTCTAAAGTATTGATCTTTATAAATATAATATCCAATCCAGTTATAGAATGTTCTTAGTTTATTTTTAAAATTAACTAAGCCCATAATATGTACAAATATCCAAATTAGCCAAGCTAAAAACCCTTTAACAAAAAAAATGTGATTTGGAGAGTCCATTACAGCTTTGTTTCTACCAATTATTGCAAGAGAACCCTTGTTAGTATATTTAAAAGGTTTCCATAAATTTGGAGCTAGTTTTAAGTTTTTGGCTAAATTTTCTCCTTGTTGTATTGCAGGTTGGGCAATTTGAGGATGTCCGTTTGCGTAGTTTTTATCATTGGTTAATAAGGCGCTATCACCTAATGCATAGATATTTTGATGTCCATCAACTAAATTAAATTCATTCGTTTTTAATCTTTTACCAGCGCCATAACTTGACTGGTCAAACCCTTCAAAGACTCTTGCAGATACTCCTGCAGCCCATATTAAGTTTTCAGATTCAATATTGGTATCATCAGATAGATGAACAACACCATCTTTAAAATCAGTAACAAGAGTGTTTAAGACAACTTTTACGTTTAATTTACTAAGTTTATCTAAAGTGTACTGTTGGGCTTTTTCCGACATAGCTGCTAAAACAGAGTCTTGACCATCCAACAAATAAATTTCTCCCAAATCATCATCTGTTAGTTCAGGATAATCTTTTTGCAAAATATGCATTCTCATTTCGGAAAGTATACCTGATAGTTCAACACCTGTTGGACCTGCACCAGCAATTACAAAGGTTAAGAGTTTCTTACGTTCTTTTTTATCTTCTATTCGTGTTGCTTTATCTAGTCTTGTAAAAACAACATTTCTGAGAGATAGCGCATCACTAATAGTTTTCATAGGTAAACTATAAGCTTCAATACTTTTATTACCAAAAAAGTTAGTTTCTGTACCTGTAGCTATTACAAGTATATCGTAATCAAGAATTCCATTATCTAAAACAACTTTATTCTCGTTTGGAACAACTTTTTCTAAACTACCCAATCTAAAATGTACATTTTTCATGCCTCTTAATATTTTTCTAAAAGGATAACTAATGGCAGAAGGTTCCATAAAACCTGTTGAAACTTGATAAAGTAGGGGAGGGAAAAAGTTATAGTTATTTGAATCTATTAAAGTGATGTCATATTCTTCAACGTTGCTTAATGTTTTAACAAATTCAAGGCCTGCAAATCCGCCTCCCACAACAACAATTTTAGATTTATCTTTCATGGTTTAAATTTATCTTTTATTTAATGAAAAACGGGAGAAAATTTTAATGAATTAAAACTTATATTTCTCTTATCTATTGCATCAAATCATCTTTTTTTAATCTTTTTTTATTTGAAAAAGAGTTTTGGTTAAAGTAAACTGATTAATCTAAATTTATTTGAAATGCTCCATTAACTGCTGTTGACCAGCACTTAATTCCTTGCTGTGTACATTCATTTTCTAGTCGTTTAGTATTATAGCTAGAGTTTGATGCATCAATTACAATTTGCGATGGATTGTACTGATTAAGTATTTCGTTTATTGATAATTTGGTGTTTTTTGTTAAAATTAATAGATCCATAGTTAACTTATTTTGAGTTTTTTTTTGAAGAAACTTATTATCAATTATAGCTATTTTTTTATCATAGAACTGGAAGTAGTTTCTCTTGGTAAATAGATTTTTATTGCTAATTCTATAAATGTTAGATAGTTGATACTTTTTAACTAAATGATCTAATCGAATAATTTTTTCATTATTAACACCAATATTTATCCAGTTGTTTTGAACATGAAACATTAATTTACTCCTATTTTGTGTTAACTTAATATCAGATACTAAGATGTTGTCTTCTCCATCAATAAAATTAATAGCAGATGTTTGTGATATGTTATAAACAATCAACTTTCTTTGGTCTAGCGAGTTGTAACTTTTTAAAAATGTTGAAGTCAAAAAAAGAATTATAAAGCAACTCCCTAATAGTAAATAGTTAAATTTTCTATAAGCAATTAGGGTTATGATGCAAATAATAAAAAGATAAACCAACCAAGCATCTAAAACACCAAAACGAATATTTTTAGAAAGTGAATAGGGCAATTGATCAATAAAATTCACAGCATAATTCAAAAATTGAATAATATATTTGAGACTAAGAGCTAGATAATTTCCTACTAGAGGAATAAATGAAAGACTTAATGTTATTATACCTAAGTAAAGTATACCAACAGCAAGGGGTATTACAATTAAATTAGATAGCATAAAGTAATTAGGAAATTGATGAAAATATAATAAACCTAATGGGAATGTTGCAATTTGAGCTGCAATAGAAACTGCTGTAATTTCCCATATTTTACGAGGTAACCAATACTTAATATTGAACCAATTGTTTATCCAAGGTTGAATAATTACTATTCCAATAACAGCTAAATAGGAGAGTTGAAAACCAACCTCCATAATTAACAATGGATTGTAGATTAGTAAGACTAATGCTGAAGCAGCTAATGTGTTAAAAAAACTTGAATTTCTTTTTGTCATTTTTGCAGCTACAATAAAACTAAACATAGTTGCGGCTCTCATAACAGAAGGAGATAAGCCAGTTAACAAAGCGTAAATCCATAAAATCAGAATCAATACAATACCTTTAAGTATGTTACCATATTTAACTTTTTCTAAAAACGAAAAAAGTTGACTAAAAATTAAAAATATTACTCCAACATGCAGCCCCGAAACTGCCAAAACATGCATTGCCCCAGCACTTGAATACGCACTTTTGAGCTGAGCATCAATATTATCTTTATAACCTAAAATTAAAGCAGATGCTACAGCTAATTCTTTTCCTGTAAGCCCTTTTTGCTCTAATGTTTTTATAAGAAAATTTCTGCTATTGTTTGCAAATTTGCATAATCCAAAAGTTTGATATCGTTCAATTAACATCCAATTGTTAGATTGTAAAAATGCTTGCTGATGAATTAAATGAAAAGAGAGGTATTTTCTGAAATCAAATTCATTAGGATTTTTTGGTGCAGGAACATTTTCTAGCTTTGGTTCAAATGAAATGATATCGTTAATAGCGAGTTGTTTGGATAAACTGTCTTTTTGTAAGTAGATAATAACTTTTCCATTTCCTTCTGTCCAATTTTTTTGATTTTTTATTCCTTTAATTTTAAGAACAGCCTTAATGCTTTTAGCTTTTATTTGAGTAGGTTCTATAATTTCACCAATAAGTAATTGGTTATTGTTTTCTGTTAAAACTTTAGTAGTTGAATTAGTGTCTTTGTACTGTAAGCTTGTTAAAACAGCTCCTCCTAAGAGCATGTTGATAGATATAAGTACGCCTATAATCCACCTTAATTTATAATTTGAATTAATTTTTTTTGTAAAAATAATCGACAGAAAAAGGAATAGTACCAAACCAAAACTTACTATTAAAATTGATAAGTCAGGTTTAAGATAGACAACACCAATAATACCGCCAATAAATGGGAGTAGTAATCTGAGTAAAGGGATGTTGTTAATATTGTTAATCATCAATAAGCTAATTTATGTATTTTTGATTAATTATGTTTTAGCATGACTGTTGATAATTTAGAAATTGTAAAATCAAGTCCATCATGAAAAAAATAAGCACTGTTATAATTGGTTTAACATTAAGCCTATCTATTTTTTCGCAATCAGAGGAAATAAAGGCTGATGTCTACAGAAGTTATTATGTTATTTTAATAACACAAAAAGGTGAAGTTAGAAATATCTTTAAAGAAGGTAAAGGCATTACTGCTAATATTAATGATAAGAAAGTAACTGGAACTTGGCACTTTAAAGCTGAACCAGATTTGGTAACTATTGTTGATCGAAAAGGAAAAGTAGTAGGAGATGTAAATCTTAATAATCAAAAATCTATTAAATTAGAAACTGATGAACCCAAACAAAGTGGTGGTGGTATAAGTATCGGAATTGGAATTGGTCCTGTTGGATTATCTTCAGGAGGTGGAGGAGGGCCAAGGTATATTTCTTATAATATGATTAAGAATAAGGCTGTTTTTGATAAACAAAAAGAAACGAGAGAGGATAAAATAAGACGAGAATATTCTAAAAAAAAGATCTTAGAAGAACAAAGAAGAGAGAGATATAAACAGGAGAAAAAGAAATAAAACGATACAATGCAAAAATCAATTTTAGCGATAATATTTTTTTCAATTACATTATTAGTTGGAGCCCAAAATATTGACAATAAACTAAACCACTTACAAGATTCAATGCAAGTTTTAAATCAAAAACAGATTGATTTAAAGGCTGAAATAGATGAATTGAAGCTCGAAAAAATAAGAATAGATATTACTGAAGTTGGGCTGCCTGAGTTAAAAGAAGGAGAAGAAGTTATTTCTCACTCAGCCTTAAGTTTAGTTTATGATGAAAGTCATGAGCAGGCTAAATGGGTATCACATATTATTACTTCAGATATTATTAATGGTAAAACTGGAAGATCTAATGATTTTAGAGAAGATGCTTTAGTAAAAACAGGATGTGCAACTGAAAAAGATTACTTTTTAAAGACCTTAAAGGATGGTTCTAGTGATAAATATGACTATGATGGCTTTGGCTATGATAGAGGGCATTTAGCACCTTCGGCAGATTTTAGATGGAGTAAAAAAGCCTTATCAGAATCTTACTTTTATTCTAATATGTCTCCTCAGTTGCCTGAATTTAATAGAGAGAAGTGGGCTGATTTAGAAAGATTGTTGAGGAACTATATTTTTGAACACCCTAAAACTCAACTATATGTTATTACTGGACCTATTTTAAATGATAGCTTATTAGTTATAGAAAGAGGAGTGAATAAAGTAAGTATACCTAACTATTTTTTTAAAGTAGTTTTAGATTTGTCTAATGAAAAAGCGATAGCTTTTATAATGCCCAATAAAGAAATTAAATATCCTGTTTCGAGTTATGCAGTAACTATTGTTGAAGTAGAAAATGTTACAGGTATTAATTTCTTTCATCAATTAGATAATGTTTTAGAACAAAGATTAGAAAGTCAAAAAGATGTTTTGGTTTGGATTCCTGAAAAACAAAATAATGATGTAGATCCGATGTATCAACCAGATTTACCAAAAGGTGTTTATAACTCAGTTCAGGCCAAAATGCATATGGGTTCTTCTAAAAGAATAACGGTTTCAGGAACTGTGGTCGGTTCACGTAAAACACGTAATGGGCATCTATTTTTTAATTTAGATAAAAATCATCCTAATCAAATATTTACAGTTGCTATTTGGAAAAAGAATATTGTCAATTTCAGCTATGATCCCTTAACCAAATGGAAAGGGAAAGAAATTACTTTAAAAGGAAAGATAGCTGATTTTGATGGAATACCTACAATGATTATTGAAAAGGAAACTGCTATAGAAATTCATCAAGAAGGGAGAACAATATTGATTATAGAGGATTAAAAAATCTAAAATTCAGCTTTAAAAAAATCTAAATATTCTAGATCAATCATGTGTACATTTTTGTAATAGAAGTGTAAAATATCAATATAAGAATGTCCAAGTTTAGCCATCCTCATGGCACCTTCTTGACACAAACCAACTCCGTGTCCAAATCCTTTTCCTTCAAGCGTAACAAATTCGCCATTTGGAATAACATTAAATTGAGCTGACTTTAAACGAAAATCGGTTCTAATTTTTGTAAATTGAATTTGCACGTTTTGATCATTGAAAAACTGTTCTCTACAATTTTGAAAATATTCTAAACCACATTCAGGCTTCAAATTTTCTTTTGGAAATCCGTGACTTATTAAGTAGTTGGTCCATTTTGATTTAGGGATTTTTTTAGACCAAACAGCATTATTTTCGTGCAAACAAAACGTATCCTTAACAGTTCTTAAGTAATACAGGCTTTGTCTCCAAACTTCTTCAGATTTAGCGGTTTCTCCACCACAATTAGAGTAGAAGGTAGCAACAATCAAATTGATATCACTATCAACAATTACAATCCCATTGGTTTTATTTGCAGCTTCTTTAATCAAAACAGATTTTGGTTTTCTGTTGTAAGCCTGGCAATGTACTTTATCACACAAACTAAATCCTTCTGATTGGTGGCGTTTAATGTTTTTTAAAGCATAGGTTCTACAAATAATTGCTTGCAACTTAAAGTATTCTGGTGGGGGGCTTCTACCAACTTCAGACTCTACAACACCAGCAACATAGTTATCAATTTCAATATTATTAATAAGTTGAAAATAATTGTAATAACCATGAAGGTTTACAAAAAGATTGTCTTCATAAATTTTAATATTTTTACTACCCGTAATTTTAACTTTAAAGGCATTTTTGTAAGATGTACCTAAAAAACGCACTTTTTTAAAGGAACCATAATCTTTATCTAATGATTTGATATGAACTCTATTATTGATGTACTTGAGTTCTAATAATTCAGATTTATCGAGGTCTAATAATTTACCTTGCTCTGTAAATACACTATAATTACCTTCTTCTGGATGAAAAATGAAGGAAGTGATTTTACTATTGTGATAAATACCAATGTTTACAATCTCAGCAAAACTAAGTTGAATCAAGCAAATGACTATATATATAAGTATAATGAGTTTTTTTAACACAGAACAAAAATATTGTTATTTAGAGAACAAAAAGGGTGCCGATGATACCAGTTATTCACAATAACCATAATTATTTATTAATATATTCAACTATTTTCTCTGCAGCTCTTTTAGAAGCTCCAATCCCACCTAATTTTTGGTTTAAGACCTCATAATCTGAAAGCATTTTATCTCTGTGCTCACCTTTAGTGATTTTGGTTAATTCATAAATAAGATTTTCTGTATTTAATTCGCTCTGAATTAATTCTTTAACAGTTTCTTTATCCATAATTAAATTAACTAAAGAAATGTATTTAGTTTTAATTACCATTTTAGCTAAATTGTAAAAGATCCAGCCAGTTTTATAACAGACTACTTGTGGAACTTTAAATAAGGCTGTTTCTAAAGTTGCTGTTCCAGATACTACTAATGCGGCATAAGAGTGTTGAAGTAAATCATAAGTTTCATTCTCTATAATTGATATATCAGTATTAATAAACTGCTTATAAAACGCTAATTTTTGTGAGGGTGCTCCAGCAATTACAAATTGATGATCTGGAAATTTATCAACCACAGTAAGCATTAATTGGAGCATAGCAGAAATTTCTTGTTTTCTACTTCCTGGCAATAAAGCAATAATTGGTTTATTACTTAATTGGTGGGTTTTACAAAAAAAATCAAAACCTATTTGTTCTCTATCAGCAATAGAATCGAGTAGTGGGTGGCCTACAAAATCTACTGGGTAATTAAATCTTTTATAAAAAGCTTCTTCAAAAGGAAGGATAACAAACATCTTGTCAATTATCTTTTTTATTTTATGAACTCTTTTTTGATTCCAAGCCCAAATTTTAGGAGAAATGTAATAGTAAACAGTAATGTTGTTTTCTTTTGCCCATTTGGCAATTTTCATATTAAAACCAGGATAATCTACTAAAATTAAAACATCAGGTTTGTATTTTTTGATGTCTTCTTTGCAAAGAGAAAGGTTTTTGAATATAGTTCTAATATTCATCAAAACAGCCTCAACACCCATAAAAGCTAGCTCCTTATAGTGCTTTACAACTGTTGCTCCTTGAGCTTCCATTAAATCACCACCAAAGCATCTAAATTCTGCTTCAGTATCTGCTTTAGCTAATTCTTTAACTAGGTAAGATGCTTGTAAATCACCTGAAGGTTCTCCTGCTATTAAGTAATATTTCATGGGTTACATTAAAAACATGTAATACAAGTAAATAGCAGCATAAAGGAGTGTAGCGAATAATACTCCTCTTGCTGATTTATCTTTTTTTAACCAATAGAATAAAAAGAAAAGACCAAGGTTAACTAAAAGGGCTCCTTTTAAATCATTAACTAATGGGCTAAATAAAGGGTTTTCAATAATAAATTGGAGCGTAAAATTTGAATAATAAGCAAGAATAGAAGCCATAATTACGACAGGAAATACTAATCCAGGTATTAATCCTATCAAAAGATGATCTGCTTTTTTTAAATCTTTTTTATTCATTTTCTAAATGTTTAATTTCTTTAGATATAGTATAATCTGTTACATCTGGTTGAACAGGAACAACTGATACATAGTTGTTTGTTAAAGCCCATTCATCTGTATCTGTTCCATTATCTTCTAACACAAACTTACCAGTTAGCCAATAATATTTTCTACCCATTGGGTCGGTTCTTTCATCATAATCTTCTACCCAATTTCCTTTTGCTTGTCTGCAAATTTTAATTCCAGTAATTAGTTCTTTACTTAGGTTTGGAATATTAACGTTTAAACAAATGTTATTAGTATACTTTGTATTTATAACTTGACTAATAATTTTTTCAGCATAATGTTGAGCAGCAGTGAAATCGGCATCTATAGAATGATTTGAAAGAGAAAAACCGATAGACGGAATACCCTCTAAAGATCCTTCTAGAGCAGCGGACATTGTTCCTGAGTAAATAACATTTATCGAAGAATTTGATCCATGATTGATACCAGAAACAATTAGGTCTGGCTTGCGAGGTAACAGTTTGTTTACCGCAATTTTCACACAATCAACAGGTGTTCCACTACAAGAGTATGCGGTAACACCATCTTTCTCAATTTTCTTAAGATGTAAAGTTGAATCTAACGTTATTGCATGTCCCATTCCACTTTGGGGCTTATCAGGTGCAACAACAATTACTTCTCCAAATTTTTTAGCTATTTCAGTTAGTGCATTAATACCAGGAGCATTAATACCATCATCGTTTACTACAAGTATAAGTGGTTGGTTTGAACTCATAGATTAAGATAAACCAGAAATTTTTCCATTATCATCAATGTCCATTCCTTCAGAAGCAGGAGTAGCTGGTAAACCAGGCATACGCATCATGTTTCCTAAAATAGGAATTACAAAACCAGCTCCAGTAGCAATTTCAAACTCTCTAACATTTACAGTAAAACCAGTTGGTCTTCCTAGTAATTTATCGTTATCAGAAAATGATTTTTGTGTCTTAGCCATACAAACTGGAAGTCCTTGTAAACCTAAAGCATCAATTTTCTTTAAATCGGTAATTGCTTTTTTAGAATAATCAACACCATCAGCACCATAAATTTCTTTAGCGATCCTTTCAATTTTTTCTTTAATAGTTAAGTTCCAGTTATAAAGAGGTTGGAAATTATTTTTTCCAGATTCTACTTCTTTTACAACAGCTTCTGCCAAATTGGTCATTCCATCACCACCTTTAGCAAATCCTTCAGCAACTATTGCTTGAACACCCATTTTAGCACACCTTTCTTGTATCAATTTAACTTCATCTTCACTATCTGTAGGGAAAGCATTTATTGCTACAACAGGATTTAATCCAAATTTCTTACAGTTTTCTATGTGTTTTTCAAGATTAGCAAAACCATTACTAACTCTTTCTATATTTGGATCATTGTATTCTTCTTTTTTAGCTCCACCATGGTGTCTTAAAGCTCTAATAGTAGCAACTAACACTAAAGCTTTCGGTTTTAAACTTCCTGAAACACATTTAATGTTCAAGAACTTTTCTGCTCCTAAATCAGCTCCAAAACCTGCTTCTGTAACAACATAGTTGGATAAAGAAAGTCCCATTTTTGTTGCAATAATCGTATTTGTTCCTTGAGCGATATTTGCAAAAGGGCCACCATGAATAATTGCAGGGTTTTCTTCTAAGGTTTGAACTAAATTTGGTTTAATAGCATCTTTTAACAAGATCGCCATTGCATTTTCTGCTTTTAAGTCACGAGCGTAAATAGGTTTCTTATCCATTGTGTAACCAATAAAAATATTACCCATCTTTGTTTTTAAGTCTCCAAAACTTTCTGCCATACATAAAATAGCCATTACTTCAGATGCTGGAGTAATATTAAAACCATCTTCACGAGGTATACCATTTGCAGTTCCACCAAGTCCAATAGTAATTTGTCTTAATGATCTATCATTCATATCCATTACACGTTTCCATACAATAGTACGAGGGTCAATCCCTAAACTTTTAGTTTTACTTTGAATATTGTTATCAATTAAAGCTGATAACAGGTTATTCGCTTTTTCGATAGCAGAAAAATCTCCTGTAAAATGAAGGTTGATATCTTCCATAGGAACTACCTGAGCGAAACCACCACCAGCTGCACCACCTTTAATTCCGAAAACTGGACCTAAAGACGGTTCTCTCAAAACAACAGTTGCTTGTTTTCCAATTTTATTTAATCCCTCTGTTAAACCAATAGAAGTAGTAGTTTTGCCTTCTCCAGCAGGTGTTGGAGTCAAAGCAGTAACTAAAACTAGGTTGTTTTTAGCAATCTTCTTTTCATCAATAATACTAAGAGGTAATTTAGTTTTAGACTTACCGTAAAGTTCTAAATCATCAATGTCAATATTTAATTTTGTGGCTATTTCGTTAATATGAACCATTTTGTTCTTTTGAGCGATCTCAATATCTGAAAGGAATTTTACTGCCATTGTTTATAGTTTTTCTAATTTGAAAGATAAAGATAGAAAAAATCACAAATAAGATGTATAATATTATGTTTTGTTAAAATATTTAGAGTTGGTATAATTATTGAAATCTTATAATTTTCTTTAAAATCTGTTAAAATGAAACGATTACTATTAGTAAGTTTATCTATATCACTAAGTTTAATGTCTTTTGCGCAAGACAGTAACTTGGTTGTATCTCCTGAGTTAGATTTTATAACACAAAAGAACAATGATAAATCTCCTTCTGCCACATTAGATTTAGAAATTTTGGTTGCGTCAACTATCGGAGAATTTAAAGAGTTTTATGAAAACGATGAGATAGGAGGGCTAGGTTTTACATTTCTATTTGGTTTACATAAAACTATTCCGGTGGACTTAGGGTTTGATTTTGGATATTACTTTATGAGTACCAATCGTTCTAGGTTAGAGTATTATGCTCCAGGTTTAGGAGATTATGATGTCAATTCTAAAGTAAATGGAACGATGGTACCTATTCACTTAGTTGGTCGTTTAACTCCCTTTAAAAATACTGATTTTTTTATTCAACCTTATGTTGAAGTAATGGCAGGTTTTAGAATATTTGTAGTAAAACAAACTATAGAAACAACATTGTTGAATACTGGGGTTACTTTGGATCCAGAAACGGAATCTACTACCAATGGAGCTTTTAGCTATGGCTATGGAGCAGGTCTTAAAGTGAAAATAAGTAAGGAATACGGAGTTTTTCTAAATATAAAAGCAAATCAGATTTATGGATCTGCAACAAAATATATAAATCAAGAAAGTGTAGTACTAATGGATGATGGGAGTTATCAATATAAGACAACTAAGTCTAAAACAGATATTTTAAGATTCTCTATTGGACTACAATTTCAATTCTAATACTTATCAATTAAGTTAAATATTAATTACTAATCTTTAATAATGTTATGAATAAACTAATTTTAATGACAGGAACACTAATGTTGCTTGTATCGACAACATTATCAGCTCAAAACTGGAAGAATATTAAAAAACAAGCTAAGGAGAAAACTGCTAAGGTTAAGCCTAGTAATTTGGCTAGTTCTGGATTAAGTCAGGACGAAGTTGGGAAAGGTTTAAAAGAAGCGTTAAATCAAGGTGTTAAAAAAGGAGTTACACAGCTGAATAAGAAAGACGGTTATTTAAAAGATCCTCAACTTAAAATACCAATGCCGGATGAAGCAAAAAAAGTAGAAGATAAACTTAGGTCTTTGGGGCAGGGTGCTAAAGTTGATGATGCAATTAAAAGTATGAACAGAGCTGCAGAAGATGCTGCTGCAGGTTCTAAAGATGTATTTTTTTCTGCTATTAAAGGAATGACTTTAACGGATGCAATGAGTATATTAAAAGGCGATAATGATGCTGCAACTAAATACTTAAATAAGGCAACTAAATCGGAATTAACCAGAAGGTTTCAGCCGATAATTAAAGTTTCTTTAGATAAAGTAGGAGCGACAAAGCATTGGTCAACCGTTTTTGGTTCGTACAATAAAATTCCTTTTGTAACTAAAATAAATCCAAACTTAGAAGAGTATGTTACAGAAAAGGCTTTAGTAGGTCTATTTATTCAAGTAGCTAAAGAAGAACTGAAGATTAGACAAGACCCTTCAGCAAGAGCAACTGACTTATTAAAAAAGGTATTTTCGAAGTAATTATTATTAATCATAAATTAAATCCTATTTAACAATGGGATTTTTTTAAATAAAAAAGGCAGAAACATTAATGCCTCTGCCTTTTCGAACTAAAAATTAGTAATCTTATGATTGCATACTAAAAGTTATACCCATAGGTGGGATTAACACTTTTTAAAAGATGTAATTGTTAATTTTTGACTCCTATAAACCATCTAAATGAGCTGTAAGTGCAGCATCTGTAGTTTGCATTAAACTGATATTTAGAGTAGCACTACTATTAACTGTTCTATTTTCTGTATAACTGAATAACTGTCCACTACCATCAATAGCCAACATAATAATTTTAACACTAGTTCCATTTGGGATTAACCCTGAAGTTTCATTATAAACTTGCATTACAGTTTGTGAAGAAGGTATGTAAATGAATATTCCAACATTAGTTAAAATATCTGTTTGAGAAGTAAAAGAGAGTGTGTTTCCACTTCCAGATCCAATTTGGATATCAGCATTTATCCAGCCAAAAGAGCTTAGAGATCCTTGGTATCCGTATGTAAACCCTAAATTGCTATAACTTGTTAAAGTAAATGGTGATCCAGAATTTGTCCAATTAACGTAAGTTCCATTATCCGTGCCAGTAAAAATCGTCATATTACTATTTGGAGCAGAATTGGGTATTTCAAAAGAATAGGGGCAGCTCAAAGTCAAATCTTGTCCACCTTTTGTTGCTTTAATTCTTATCTCACCATCTGTTTCTAATATATTACCGCTAGCAACTGTAGGCATTTGCCAATAAATCATGTCTTTAGGTGTATATAGTTCAACTAAGTGTATGAAGAAAGGATAATTAATAGTATCACCATTTATATCTTGTAAACAATTTTTGCTTCCATATATTCTAGTTCCTTGATTACCTGTAATTGTATCACTATTAGGTCCAGTAATTTCAAAATCTTGTTCTTCTTGTTTTTTTGTATCCATATAATCGTTTACAGAAGCATAATCTTTTAATGGTTCTTCAGCAGGTTCAATCCTATCCTTTTTACAACTTATTAGTGTTAGAACTATAAAAGTTAAAATAGAGAAGGTAATTAGTAGATTTTTCATATTATATAAATTAATTGTAAGCTGGACAAACAACACCTTTTTTCATTTTACTTTTGTTTCGGTATGATCCACCTTTGTTGCCACAACCAAATAAATACAATAAACCTAATTGCAGATGGGTTTCTTGAAACTTTATATTATAGCGATACTCTAAAAACGGTCGAAGACACTGATTGGTTGTTATACCAATTCCTAATTCTGCATTCCAATTTTCTGTTTGTGCATTTTCTAAGGCTGAACTCTCCGGGTTTACCCAATTGTTATAACCTCCATGCCCCAAAAGGTATAAGTTAAATATGTTCAACTTAACAACTTTCAATTCTAAAGTCAAACCTAATGTCCATTCTTTAACTGGACCTAGAAAGAAATAGGAGAATTGAGGAACAAAACTTAATGTACTGTTAGGATAAATACTAGCTCTAGTTCCTACACCAAAGCTTTCAGATTGAATATTATAGAGCACAGAACCACCAATTCCAATGTTTTGATTGAATCCTAAACTAGAGATAGAAACTAGAATTACTATTAGGTATACTTTATTCATTAGTATTATTACACAGACAATAATACTATAATCTAATAGCTAATATCTATAAATTATTTTGTCTTATTAACAAAGTTATTCAACATGAAGAACTAAGCCTTTTAAATATTCACCTTCTGGATGATAAATATTAACGGGATGATCAGCAGGTTGTGATAAATGATTTAGTACTCTAATATTCCTTCCAGCTTCAATAGCTGCAGCAACAATAGTATCATAAAATAATTTACGATTTACTGCTTGCGAACAAGAGAAAGTGAAAAGAATTCCACCAGGTTTAATTTGCTTTAATGCCATTAAGTTTAGCCTTTTATATCCTTGTATCGCATTGTGTTTTGCTTTTTGGTTTTTAGCATAAGCAGGAGGATCTAAAATAATTACATCATAATCAATCTTGTTTTCTTTAAGATAATCTAACGTATCTGAAGTAAATGACTTATGTTTTTTAAGACCATTTAATTTGATGTTTTCATCTACTAAGTCTATTGCTTTTTGTGAACTATCAACAGAATGAACTTCTTTTGCGCCAGCTTTTAAAGCATAAACAGAAAATCCTCCAGAGTAGCAAAAAGTGTTTAACACCTTTTTCCCTTTACTGTATTCAGCAATTAATTTTCTGTTTTCTCTTTGATCTAAAAAGAAACCCGTTTTTTGTCCATTAATCCAATCCAGATTAAATTGATTGTCATTTTCTAAACCAACTAAATTAGAATCTCCATTTTGATAAATATATCCGTTTTCAACCTCTTCACTTGTCTGTTTTGCTAAGCTTTCAGCACTTTTATTATAAATAGCAATTAAATCTTCACCATAAACATTTTGTAAAGCTTTACTAATTTCATCGATAGCATTATAAATTCCGATAGAATGTGCTTGAATTATGGCAGTTCCATTATAGTAATCAATAACTAATCCTGGCAAACCATCACCTTCAGCATGCATTAATCGATATATATTAGTTGATGGGTTGTTAGTTAATCCTAAACTTTCTCTAACATTATATGCCATTTGGACTTTGTTGGTCCAAAATGCTTGGTTTATTTTTTCTTGTTTAAACGATATTATTCTTACAGCTATAGTTGCATCACTAAAATGACCGGTAGCTAAAAAGTTGTTTTTGGAATCAACTATTTCAATAAGTTCCCCGTTAAAAGGAGCTTCTCCACTATCACTAATAATTCTATTTATAGCTCCAGAAAATAACCAAGGGTGTTTTCTTTCTAATGATTTTTCTTTGCCTTTGGTAAGTACTATCGTTTTTAATTCCATTTTGCAAAGATGAATAAAACTATCGGCAATAAAAAAGCCTCAACAGTTAAGTTGAGGCTTTTGTAAAAGAATAAATTTCTATAAATTATTTAAGTCTGATTGCAGTGCAGCAGATGTTGTAGTTGAGTATGTTATAGCCTCTGTATGATTAGCGGTTAATGTTATTGGAGTAAACGATGAATATAGTTGCCCGTTAATTTCTGATATGGATACTATAGTTATTTGCTGTCCAATTGGTACACTATTAGTGTAAGAGCGAAAGTGAGGAACGTTTCCGTCCCAAACAGTTCCTGCTACAGAGTAAATGTTATGAAAGAACAAAAAAGTGTTAGTGTTAGTATTGTTATGAAATGTAGGAACTGTAATGTTTAAAGTAGTCAAATTTACTTGTCCAAAAAAATAATCACAATTAATCCATCCTAAAGAGTCACTACCTAGTGTTCCGTTATATATTGTAAAAACGAAACTACCACTACTGTCAACAGCTGCAGGAGTTGAAGTTGTATCCCAATTTACATTTCCTGTAGCATCTTCTGTACCAGAAAATAATGACATATTTGTCGGATTGTTTGTAGGCATTTGAATCGAAACATATCCATTTTGAGATAAAGTAAGTTGTTGTCCATTTTGGAAAGCTTTAATTGATAATTCACCACCACTAACGAATAATTGACCATTAGAAGTTGTTGTTTTATTCATCCAAATCATATCTGCCTTAGTTTGAATTTCTATTAATTCAATACTTATATTTCCAGAAACGATGTTGCCAGAATTATCTTTAAACGAATTTGCAGGAATATATGCATAAGTACCTTTTGATCCTGTAAAACTACTCCAAGTACTAGCATCAACAGTGAACGATTGAGTGTTGTCTGTAATGTTTTGATTGAAAATATCACTCAAATTACTTGTTGACGAATTTGGGGTATTTGTTGTTGGTGTAGTTTCCTCAACAACTGGTGTAATAGTGTCTTCATCTTTTTTACAAGAGTAAAAGGTTAAAATAATTGTACAGATTGTTAATAATGGAATTAAAGCGAATTTTTTCATAGGTTTCATAATTTTTTTTAAGATGCTCTTATTTTAAATAAGTTTACATTGTTTAATTTTTAAGTATTAATTGTTTTCAATTTTATACAGAAAAAAAACATAATGATGGGCAGGGCAAACTCATACTTTTTTCTCAGATAAAAAGATATAAATATCTATATTTCAGTTGTTTAAGTCATTATTTTTCTGTATATTATACTGATAATAAACAACTTAAATCAGATAATAAACTAATAAGTATATTTAAGCAAGTAGAAGACCCTAGAAGCCATATAAATCAAGTTCACAACT
>CAJWVX010000049.1 GCA_913048175.1 uncultured Flavobacteriales bacterium
TTTTATATCAATTAATAAAAAAAGCACGTAACCAACACTAGCGTTAGCAAACATAAAAACAGAAATATGAAAAAAAACTACATTTTAACTTTACTCATTGTATTGACCAGTACATACTATACACATTGCCAGATAATTGTGCCTAGTGGTGATTTTGAGACCTGGCAAAATGTTGGTACATCAGATGAAGAACCAACAAACTGGAATAGTAATAAAACAGGATCTGGTAGTGCTAGTATCGTACCTCAAAGTTGCTTCAGAGAAGCATCAAATCCGCATTCTGGAAACTATTGCTTAAAGCTAGAAAATAGCAGCTTTTTTGGAACAATTGTTGTTGCTCAAACTACTACAGGTCAGATTCAACATCCAACCTTCGACCCCGCAGACCATTATATTTCTACTGTTACTGCAAATACTGATTTCAATGCTCCTTTTATAGGTCGACCTGATAGTTTGGTCGGATGGTTTAGATTTACTCAAGGAGGATTAGATATAGGTAGAGTAAGTGCTTTTTTACATGACAACTATAACTATGAAGAACCAGACCAAGGAGGATCTGCTTCTCATTTAATCGCATCTGCAGTTTATGATGTGCCAAATGGCAGTACTGCTATCTGGACTCGTTTTTCTATCCCATTTATCTATGTTGCAGGCTCAATGGGAAATACTACTCCTACTCATATTTTGTTGATTGCTACAGCAAGCAATACCCCAAGTGCAAGTTCAAGTACTATATTGTGGGTAGACGACCTTGAAGTAATTTATTGCACACCAACAACATCTACTTTAAACGTAACTGAATGCAATAGTTATACCTCACCTAGTGGCAAAGTTTGGACAAGTTCTAATACTTATTTGGATACAATACCCAATTCAACAAACTGTGACTCTATTATTACGATTAACTTAACTGTAAATAATTCTACGACAAATACCATTTCTGTAACCTCATGCGACAGCTATACTTCGCCAAGTGGAAATTATACTTGGACTAACTCCAACACTTATTTGGATACCATCCCAAATACTTCAAATTGTGACTCGATTATTACAGTCAACCTTACCATTAATAGTGTTTCTTCTCTAACAACAACAACTTCTGGGGTAACGATTTCGGCTAACAATTCAAGCGCAATCTACCAATGGTTAGATTGTGATAACAATAACATTATTATAATTGGCGAATCAGGACAGTCATTCGTAGCAACGTCAAATGGAAACTATGCTGTTGAACTAACAGAAAATGGTTGTGTAGATACTTCTGCTTGTGTTGCAATTACAACTGTGGGAATACTTGAAAACAGTTTTGGGAATAATCTATTAGTCTACCCTAATCCAACTAATGGAAACTTCTCTGTAGACTTAGGGAAAGTTTATAAAAACTGTAACATCTTAATTAATGATATTTCTGGAAAGCAGGTTGCTTCGAGAACAATGACTGAATCACAAACTCTAAACCTTTCAATACAAGAACCAGCAGGAATATATATTGTTTCTATTCAGGCAGGAGATAAAAAGGCTATTATTCGATTAATCAAAGAATAAAACGATTTGCTAACAATGTATAAGCGGCATTAAAACGACCGCTTACACTAATCGTTAGCAAACATGACCCTACCAAGAAAAATCAGTTGAGTTTTTCAGCTAACGATAATTGATAATAACTAGGAAATAAATCTTAATTTTATAAACCAATAAACTACTGATAATCAAAAAAATAACATTTGACATCAGTAGGAATAAAAGATATTAATACAGCAAGCTTGATTAGACAGATTATCATATTTACTTTTTTGATTTTTGCATTTTCCTGCAAGAATAGAGATAGTTTAAAAAATAATATCCTTGGTAACTGGAAGTATGAATACTCGAGTGGTGATGCAATAACACATGTCAAATCTGACTTAATAATTCTAAATTTTAATAATAATTCATATTATACAAGAAATGAAGACTTTGAATTTATTGGTAATTGGAAACTTAAAGATTCTCTTATTCAAATAGAATCTAAAAAATTAGGGGATGACATAATGAATAAACATCAATATAAAATTATAAAAGTTAGTCAAGACTCTTTAGTACTTTATGATGACTTTACCAATTATCATTATTCAAAACTTAACAATCAATAAAAACGATTTGCTAACATTCTGTAATATTACATTTGGGTTGCGAGCAGTTGTAGTTTCTTGAGAATTTGGTCAGTTACTGCCATAATTTTTGTTAGTAGTTTTTAAGTTAATTGTTAGCAAGTTGCATCCTTGCTTTGGGCTTGGTAAGGGTTTGCTTATTTGCAATTGTTTAGCTTGGGTAAGCTCACAAAAATTATTACTTTTAAGCTATTAATAAACTAAGCAAACGCAACATACAGTGGCGTTGGCAAACATTTAGAAATGATATTATATATGAATCACAAATTACTGATTTACTTTAAATTAATACTTATTGGAATAATCTCATGTCAAACCTCTTTTGGACAACAAGTTAATGATCTCATTAATATTGGAGGTTATTCGCAAGATGGCACTCATGGTTTAACTACAGATACTGATAAAAATATTTATTTATTCGGAACAAGTGTTAGTAGTTTACAAATCAATGGGAACATCTATAGCTCACCTTTTGGTAATAACAGCTTATACACCTTTATCCTTAAACTTGATTCTAATAAAAATTTAGTCTGGTATAAAATGTTTAACGGCAGTTCTTCTAATTACGGGGGAAACAGTATCGTTGTCGGAAGTGATAATAGCGTATATTATTCCCGTCTAATAAATGGTGTTGGCTATCAAACAAGTAAGCTCGACTCCTTAGGAAATTCAATATGGACCGTTAATACAGGTGGAAATTCAATTAGATATGATGATTCTGGATACCTAGAAATAATAGGAGCTAACCATACTTCTGGATGGTTAAACGGTGATGAAATAACTAATGAACAAGCTACAATTGCTTGGTTAGATTTAAATGGTAATTATATTAACCATTTACAATATGATGATCCCATTTATGCAACAGAAGTAATAAAGGGAAGAGATAGAGATGGTTACTATTTTGGATATAGAAGAGTGCTTTCAGGAGTTACTCAGCCCAGCGGACTCGAACTTTTTAAAATAGATTCTATGGGGAACCTTTTACAGTCTAACCTGATCAGTTATTGTTTTGGTAACGATAACCCTACAACAATGATATCTGACTTTCAAAATGGAGGCTATTATTTTGCATGTAAAATATTTGACAGAACCCCTCTTAACTCTACTACAGGACCACAAGAAACTACATATATGTTAGTTAAAGTAGATGGAAATTTTAATGTTATAACAAAATTAAATTTAGGTCCAGCATTAAATGTTGCCGGAGGCACACCTTGGGTACGCCTAAATGAAATCAATGGTGAATTATTTTTAGGTGGTAAAATCCATGGAAGCAATTTTGGCTTTAATTGGACTTCATTTGGTCAACCAAATTATATTTCCCCTGAAGATGATAAGTTAATTATTGCAAAACTATCAAATGATTTAAGCTTAAAATGGTTTAGAGAAATTCCAGGTCGCTATTATGTTAACCAAGTATTTCGCCCTACTCCTTTTGGCCAAGACATCTTATTTTATGGCCAAAACAAAAGCTTTGTAATGGATGGAAATTCCGTAACAATGGATGGATTACATGACATCTTTATTATGACAGTCTCTGATTTGGATTCTACTACTATTGAAATTAAAGGAAATGTATTTTATGATGTTGATAATAATGGAATTAATACTGGTGTAGACCTTCCAATTCCTTTTATTGAGGTTAAAAATACAAGTTTAATTGGCTCATTATTTTTCACGAACATCACCGGTGATTACACAACAAATGGTGTATTAGGCCCTCAAGTTATAAAAACACCAACCCCTCCTTTGTACTGGCAAAGAACAACACCTGACTCTCTTTTGGTTAATGTTAATTCTGTTGATACCATTATCGATAACATAGATTTCGGGTATCGTCCAATTCCTGGCATTAAGGATTTACGGGTTGATATTATACCGTTAACACAGCCCCGTTCAGGATTCCCTGCTTATTATATTTATGAAGTGTGTAATATTGGTACTGATACACTGAGTCCAGATTTATGGGTGGAACAAGATACAGCACTAATATTTTTGAACTCCAGTATTAGTCCAGACACTATATTTGGAGATAGCCTGCTATATATACTTCCTTCTATGCCTCCTAATTCATGTATTCAAATTAGTATCACAGATTCGGTTTCTGCTGTAGCTAGTTTTGGAGATGTGATGTTCCAGCATGCAACTGCCATACCTATTGTAAATGATACAATTCCTCAGGATAATAGTGAATTTTTAACTGAGATTGTGATAGCATCTTATGACCCAAACGATATAACAGTATTTCCAAAATGTGATGTTTCAAAAGGTTTTGTACAAAATGGGAATAATCTTGAATACTTGATTCGATTCCAAAATACTGGTAATGCAGAAGCAATTAACATTACTATTAAAGATACTTTACCTTCAGAACTTAATTTATCAAGCATTAAATATATTTCTTCTTCTGATAGCGTTGGATTCTCTATTGTAAATAATGTCCTTACAATTCAGTTTGATAGTATTATGCTACCAGATTCTTCAATGAGTTTGGAAGATAGTCAGGGCTATTTTAAATACAGTATTAACGCGTTAACCAATATAAGTATAGGAAATACTATTAATAATAAAGTAAGTATTTTCTTTGATTACAATGCACCCATAATAACAAATACTGCTTCAACAATTATTGTTGCTTCTGAAGATCTGGTTATGTTAAATGTAACACCACCTACTTGTACTCTTGTTAATAATGGAAGTATTAGTTTCCTCTCTAATTGTATGGAAGGAGACTTAATGGCCAGCATCAATTCAAGTCCATTCTCCATTGTGTCTAATCAATTATTTGACAACCTCTTTACAGGGAATTATGAAATTGTTATAACCAACGGAATAGATACATCATTCACTGATTCAGTATATGTTGGATCAACTAATATAATCACTAATCAGAACAATTCGGTTTGTCAAGGAGATAGTGTTCTATTGGGTGGAACTTACCAAACAACAGGAGGAGTTTATATTGATTCTTTACAAACCTTTAATGGATGTGACAGTATTTTGTCGACAACACTTACAGTAAACAATTTGCCAAATGTGATTTTAGCTAGTTTTGTTCCAGACACCTTATGTATTACTGCAAATGTTGCAACCTTACCTTCAGGTTCTCCTTCTGGGGGTAATTACACAGGAAATGGTGTAATTGGCGGTAATTTTGACCCTTCAACTGCAAGTGTTGGAACTCACGATATAATTTACACATATACTGATGGAAATTCGTGTACCAATAGTGATACAACGATTATCACAGTTGATATTTGTACAGGAATAAATAATGCAAGTACCGATTTTGGAATTTTCATTTACCCTAACCCAAGCACTGGAAAATTTACTATCGAAAAACCAAACGGTTTAAATAAAGAAGTTCAAGTCAAGTTACTTGATGCGACTTCAAAATTAATCCAAGAAAAAGTTATTCCAGTAGGTAAACAAAAAGTAGAAATGGACATCAGAAATTATAGTAAAGGTGTATACTACCTGCAACTAATTGTTGATGATGAAATATTTGTAAAGCAGCTACTTAAAAATTAAAATAACGCTTTGCCAACAACATCTATATTTTATATTGTTTTAGCTTTATCATTATAAACTAAAGTTTAAAACAACACAAAAACATAGATAGGCGTTAGCGTTCATTCAACATAGTCATAAACAATGAAAAAAGTCGTAATATTAATATTTTTACTTCTAATAAATCTAATAGGATTTACACAGAATAAAGACACCATAAACCAGCTTGATGAAAATGAACTTAAAATTGGTTATTGGAAACTTGACCAAATATTTCAAGGAGAAGAATTATCTTGTGAAGGTCGATTTGTTGTTATTCCACTTGACCAATCCATTGATTATTCCAAAGATTTTGATGGTATAGTCTTTTTACATTTTGATAAGAAAAATTACACACTTGAATATTCTGGAAAAACCAATAAACTAATTTCAGTTAAAGATGGGGAATGGATAAGTTACAGGAAAAACCCTAAAAAAAACAACAAAATTGCAATGATTAATTATTTCAATAAAGGGTATGGGTATAAAACAAGAACAATTCCTGCTTTAAATAGTCATGAATTATTTTCGGATTACACGAAAGTTGAAGTGTTAACAGATTCATCAAAAAGATGGGATACATATCTAGGTAACGATACAATAGTTTATGAATCTTACAATGAAGATAATAAATACACATATTACCCCAACAATAAGCTAAAAATGTATGACATTCTTCTGAGACCAAACTCACTTTATTCAATGCCTGACACTGTATATTTAAAGTTTAGTGCAAGAGAGAATGTAATAATTGATAGCATTTCAACTCGGAATAAAAATCTTGATTTTATTAATCCTTCAAAAACGAACCCGTTACGTTTTGTTTTAAATACTAATCAAACAGATTCAATAGGAGTCATATATAGACCAAAACGAAATGAAAAAGAAGATAAAACCACTTTTACTTTGCATGGCTCAGACTGTAATTATACTGTGTATTTATGGTTAAGTGCTTATGATATTAATAGGCGAAATGTCCAAACCTTAGATAGCCTTACATTTTACAAGAATGACAATCCCAAATTAAATATTCAGCGAATGGATAATCATACTTATTTCAAAATATATGGTTGGAAATTTAAAGATGATTTTAAAAATCAGAAACCAATTTTAAGAGGTTATAAACATGACACTGGTTCAACAGGTTCTTTAGATTTATCGAAATTAAATACAGGTGAATATATTTTATATATCACAAGTGAAAACATTGATAAAAAAGTAAAAATATCGATAAAATAATAAACGAACGCTAACAAGCTTTATATTGCATTTTGGTTGCGAGCTGTTATCGCTTTTTGAGAATTTGGTGAGTTAGTGCCATAATTTTTGTTAGCAGTATTTAGCTAATAATTAGCAAGTTGCATCCTTGCTTTGGGCTTAGTAGGTTTTTACTTTTTTGATACTGTTTAGCTTGGGAAGCCTCACAAAAATCATTACTTTTAATCTCTTAATGAACTTTTCAAACGCAACATACAGTTGTCATTGGCAAACATTTAATGCAAGGTTACCATTCATCTCCAAAAAGCGACCTTTAAATAAAAAAAATGGCATCTGTACAAACATTTAGTCCAACAAGATTTATATTTATAACCTAGGAAACTGAAATTATGATAATACAATTGAATATGATACACTTTAAAGCTGGCAGGCTTGCTTTATACCTCATTTTTACGACAATCTCTTTAACTGGTAAAAGTCAATTTTTTGAGCACATTTATCCAACAGGCACTATCAATCATTACACTGCGGTTGAAAAAATTCCTAGTTCAACAAAAATAATTATTGGCGAAAATGATGGCAGCATGCATTTATCTATAGATAGTGGTGCAACCATCTCTTCTATAGCATCTCCTACTTCAGGAAGGATTAACTCCATTAAATTTAAAGATAATCTAAATGGTTTCTTAGCCACAACACTTGGTGAACTATATACAACTGTAGATGGTGGTAATAGTTGGAATATCTCATATAATAATCCCTCTCTATCTTTCAATAAGTTAGCTCTACATGTTTCAGGTAAAATTATTGGAATTTGCGACAATGGATATTATGTGCTGAGCGATACTAATGGCGCAAATTGGACTCTATCACAATTTTTAAATAATTTCAATTTAAACGATTTAGTAAGCTTAAGTAATTCCGTTAATATTATTATTGGTGACTCAGGTTTAATTGCAACTTCAAATGATCTTATAACATGGAATGAAACGATTTATGACAGCACTAAAAACCTTTATTCCATTAGTTTCCCAGATACAGTAACTGGATACATTTCTGGTGGAGAACAAAGTAATGGAAGCAATATTATAATAAAAACAACAGATGGCGGAACACTCTGGAATACTCATTTAGGTAATTTACATTCTGGTCTCAATAATAATTATGATAAATTAAAATCTATTTTCTTCACTACACCCAATCGAGGTTTTATGTTAGGCTCCCATTTTCTGACTCATTTGTATGAAACAAATGATGGAGGAGCCACTTGGACAGAAAACTATTTTCATAACAAAGAACTTGACGATATCTATTTTTATAATGGCCAATCAGGTTTTATGTTTGGAAATAATGATCACTTGCTAAGAACTAATAACACTGGTGAAGGTTGGCTTTATGTTGACAAAAGTTTACCCAACGGAAGAATTGAAGATGCCTCTTTTGTCTCTGACTCTGTGGGTTATTGTGTTGGTGATTATGGCTTAATAATTAAAACCGTTGATTATGGCAGCAACTGGACATTCTTACAAGACAGTTTTATTAATACTCAAGCAAAATCTGTACTTTTCTTGAATAATCAAATTGGTTTTATTGGATACGCTAATGGTGATATTTATAAGACAACAGATGGTGGCTCCTCTTTTCATGAAGTTTATGAAAATCCCTATTCTGACCCTTATTCTAAGGTTAATTCAATATTTACTATTAATTTTTTTAACGACTCAATTGGTGTTGCCTTAGGTTGGAATAGTATAGTATTGCGAACGAATGACCAAGGTAATACATGGATAGAATCCCCCCTACAACCTTCCTTTAGTTATCCGAATGACTACATTTTTGAAAAAGTTCATTATTTTAATTCAACCAATATTATTGCAATTGCAAATAAGAGACAGGTTAATGCTGGCCAACTTCCTGTAGCGGTGTTTGAGTCCTTAGACGGAGGTATTTCTTGGGACACCATAGCAAAGCTCCCAAATACAGTTCGGGATTTAACGTTTACCTCTGATTCGATTGGATATATTGGTGCAGCAAATGGAAAAATGTTCAAATCAAATAACCATGGTGATAACTGGAGTGAGCTATTAAGTTTATCACAAGGAGGAAATACATGTAATGGTTGTATTAGAAGTAATTATTTTTTTGATGATAATGAAGGATACACTCTTGATTATGATGGCTTGTTAAAAACACTAGATGGTGGTCAAACATGGTCGCCAATCCCATATTATGGAGGGACATTTACTGGAGGTGACATCTATTTTCCAGAAGATAATCATAACATCGGGTATATATTAGGTGGGACTTTTGGTTTGAGAACAGGAGATGTTGGAAACGTCATTATTACTGGTCCTGAAGATGTTTGTTCTGGCAACGAAATTAATCTATCAGCGGCAAATGGAGATAGCATTGTTTGGGCAAACCTTCTTTCGCCAACTGTAATTATTGATTCTGCAACATCAATAACGGTTTCACCAACTGTTACTACTTCTTACATTGTTTATAGCAATAACGGATCTGATACTTTAACTGTTATAGTTAATGATGGAACCGATGTGGTTCCTGTTTGTCAAGATGTTAATTTTAATGCTGGTGGCTATATGTTTTTCTCACCTGATACAATTACATTAGAAGACTTTAACTACATATTCCCATCATTTTCATTTTTAGGTTATTTAGACTTAACATGTGATCACAAAATTACAGTGAACAATTTAAACCAATTGTCATTAAATATAACCAATTCGGGAGCATCAAATAGAAGTTATAAAGTGTGGTTAGATATAAACAACGATGGGATATTTGATGTTTCTGAACTACTAATGAATGATTCCCTTTCTACTAACACGTTGGACTCGGCTCTTATTCCAGGCACAACTATAACTAATAAGTTTTTGAGATGTAGAATTGGAATATCTGATAATACTAACTCAATTCAAGCTTGCCCCACAAGCACTGCCTTTGGAACTGGGTATCTCGATTTTTCACTTAAAATAAATTGTAATGTTACCTCTCAATTTACAACTATCGACAATAGCAATGGGAATTATTCATTTACAAATAATTCTACAGGAAATATAACTCAATCTCATTGGGCTTTTGGAGATGGAACAACTTCAAATTCAACAAACCCAAATCATTCTTTCACTGTTAACGGTACTTTTGTAGTAGTATTAACCATAAATGATTCTTTAAGTGCAGGATCATGTACAGATTTTTTCTTTGATACAGTCACTGTAACAGGAGTAGCAGTTCCTCTTCAATGTAGCTCAGGATTTGTAATCTACCCTGACACATTAACAGGAGACATTACCGTTGTTAATAGTGCAACCGGCAGCAACCTTACCTACTTATGGGATTACGGAGATGGGAATACTTCAACTCTTCAGACCCCAAATTATACTTATGCAACCTCGGGTCCTTTTTATCTTTGTTTAACAATTGATGATGGAGCTGGTTGCAGCAATATGTATTGTGATTCTATTGGTGAAAATGGAGTTGTATTTAAACAAAGTGGATTTACAATTAATGTGATTCCTTCTGCTCCAATTGCAACAGGAATAGATAACAACATAGACTTGAATTCAGAAATAAAAGTATACCCCAACCCAGCTTCATCCAAATTATCAATTGTTAGTGACTATTTAACAATTGAAGAAATAACAATTATTGACGTTACTGGTAAAATAATTATGACAATTAAACAAAACACAAACAATATAAATGTGGCAGATTTATCTGATGGGATTTACTTTATTAAATTAGTAACTGACGAAAAGACAATAACTAAAAAGTTTGTAAAACAGTAAAACAACGATTTGCCAACAACATCTATATTTTATATAGTTTTATCTTTATCATTTTAAACTAAAGTTTAAAACAACACAAAACATAGACTAGGCGTTGGCAAACATAAAAAAAAATGATTATGAAAAAATATTTTCTACTACTATTAATTAGTGTTTCATTAACCACTTTTGCTCAAGAAGAAGGAAAAAAAGAGACGAAAAGTGAACAAAAGGATGATAATAAAGATTATCAAGGAAAAAATGAAATTAAAATTAACATTGGTTACTTTATAGCAGGTTACCCACAAATATCTTTCGAAAGAGTTTTAAATAAAGAATCAGCACTTGGAATTTCGGTTGAATTTAGGATTGACGAAGAAGTACCATTTAAATATGGGATTCTACCATATTACAGATTTTATTTTGGCAAGAAGCCTGCTGCAGGTTTCTTTTTTGAAGCAGTTGGAGCCTTTTATTCTCAAGAAAAAACAATTACAACCACAACATATTATGGCCATCCTAATTACAACATTAACTATCAAGAACGCATCGAGAGTCAACAAGCCGTGGGTTTTGGAGCTGCATTAGGTGGTAAGTTTATGACTAAAAAGGGATGGACTGGTGAAATATTTGGTGGAGTACTTAGAAGTAAAATATTAACTGATAATTCTACTGATTTTTATCCTAGAGCTGGGCTATCAATTGGTAAAAGATTTTAATTTCAAAAAAATGAAAAATTATTTAATGATTATCACTTGCCTTATTATTTTAGGGTGTGAAAAACAGGAAGATATTATCATATATGATGATAGTTATTACAATAGTGACTACGGTAATAACGACAGTAGTTCTCCTGAAATCTATTTTACGGGGTCAATTGATAATGTTCAACATAATTATTCTACAAATTCTTCAGATATTCAATACAGTTATGGTTTCGGTTACGGCTCCAGCTTTAATCCATGCAATTCAATTGACACCTCTCATACTCATTCATACGGATCTTCTATAACCCGTAAGGATACAACATATAATCCTATAATTTCATTATCTAAGCAGCATATTTCATATATTGGAGATACAGGAGCTCCTGACTCTACATTCTATAATTTTTTCGGTTTAGGCAATTATACATTTGCACATTACTCCAATCAATTTGGTTTTCAATTGACCTTCTATGACTCTAATGGTAAAAAATGGAGAACCGATTATGGAACGGCCAATCAACAAAATAGTTCAATTAGCATCATCAACGTTGATAAAATGGATGATCCATCTGAAATATATGTACTAATAAGCTTTAACTGTACTTTATATGATACCACAGGAAATTCAATTGAAGTTACTAATGCAGTCTATTATGGGAAATTTAAAAATTTCGAACATTAATTTGTATCTCTAAAATAATATGGTAAACAGTTGATGGTGAAACTATGACATTAAAAGTTTTAAAAAAGAACGATTTGCCAACAATTTGTATATTGCATTTTGGCTGCGAGCTGTTTTACATTTTTGACAAGTTGGTGAGTTAGTGCCATAATTTTTGCTAATTAATTATTAGCAAGTTGCATCCTTGCTTTGGGTTTGGTAAGAGTTTGCTTTTTTGACAATGTTTAGCTTGGGAAGCCTCACAAAAATTATTACTTTTAAAATATTAATAAACTTTTTAAACGCAACATACAGTTGTCATTGGGTTTCATTCGATAAGTCCGCCCGCATTTTAGCACTTCCCGAAGAAAAATCGGCAAGAGCTAAAATTTACCCAACACACCTAACAGTAAATGGAGTTGAATCGCTATTTTTGAAAAGGTAAAATATAAAACTATAAATGGTACTTTTTCAAAACTCGGTTCTCAAAAAATACATAAAGCTACAAGACCAACAAGCTGTTGAAAAATCCATTAAAAAAGTAGGTGGAGAAAAACTCACCAAAACAGATGGAATGGATTGGATGGATGTTTTTGAAACAAAAAAATCTGAAGCCCAAACCCTAAAAACTGAAATTGATAAAACAGATAAGGAGATTGACCAAATGGTTTATGAACTTTACAACCTTACCGCAGAAGAAATACAAATAGTAGAAAATTCTTAAACCCAATTATTATGCAATTTGATAAAGAATTTAAAACAGCAATCCATCATTTACCATCTATAGAAAAAGACAAGTTAATTTTACGCTTATTAAAAAAAGATTTAAACTTAGCCAATAAGTTGTTATTTGAGTTGGTAGACACATCCTCTGCTACTGAACGAAGAGAATCCGTAGAAAGACACATTGTTAGCAATGTAAACAGAATGAGTAAAGGTTTTTACTCTATTGGCTACTTAAATATGGACGTTAGATATTTAAGTGGAGATATTACCGAACACGTAAAAATAACCAAAGACAAATACGGAGAAGTTAGCTTAAATTTATTGCTTTTAAGTGAGGTGTTAAAACAGAATAAAGACAATATTTTAAATGCTCGACCTCCTGTAAAATTGCGTAAATTCTGTACCGCTATTATTGCACGTATTTTTAAAGTTTTGTTATTAATCAACAAAATGGATGAAGACTTGCTACTCGATTTCAAAGAAGATTTAATGCTTTTAGGAGGACTAATGAGCGAAAATAACAAACTAATGAATACTGCTGTAAAAAACGGCTTAGATGTTAATTGGTTACTAAATGCAGAGATTCCTGAAAACATTAACGAAATCCACAAAAAAATTAGAGCTCAAGGCTTTTTAAAATAGATAATATGCCCGAAAGTCAGAACATAGAATGGAAAGAAAGTTGGCGTGATGAGTACCTGAAATGGATATGCGGTTTTGCTAATGCCAAAGGCGGTAAAATATACATTGGCAAGGCTGATAATGGCAATGTGGTTGGTGTTGCTAAGTTTGAGAAACTGATGGAGGATATTCCCAACAAAATAACCAACCATTTGGGCATTGTAGCCAATGTAAATTTGTTAGAAGAATCGGGTAATCATTACATAGAAATTGAGATCCCATCTTATGATGTACCTATTTCATATCACGGTAAATATCATTTTAGAAGTGGGAGCACTAAACAGGAATTAACTGGAAATGCTTTAAATGAATTTCTGTTACGTAAAACGGGTAAAACTTGGGATGATGTAATAGAACCCAATGCTACTTTAGAAGATATTGACGAGAAAGCCATTGCAGCATTTAAAAGAGGTGCTATAAAAAGCAATCGTTTACCACAGGTGGAAGACGAGAATGATGTGTTGCAAATTTTCAAAAATTTACGTTTAACAAATGGCGATAAACTAAAGCGTTCAGCAGTTTTATTATTCGGTAAAGATCCTCGTAATTTCTACATCAACGCTTTTGTTAAAATTGGAAGGTTTGGCAAAACAGATGATGAATTATTGTCGCAAGAGGTTATTGAAGGAAATGCTTTTGAATTAGCGAATCAAACTTTAGAGATTTTAGACAAAAAGTATTTTACCAAGTCTATTTCATACGATGGTTTGCAGCGAATAGAAACTACAGAATATCCTTACGAAGCCATTAGAGAGGTTTTGCTAAACGCAATAGTTCACCGTCAGTATTTGGGTGCTCCCATACAAATTAGCATTTATGACGATAAGCTAATGATTTGGAATTATGGTACTTTACCCGAAGACTTAACGCTAGAGGATTTAAAGAAAAAACATACTTCACATCCTCGTAATCCATTTTTAGCAGATGTTTTCTTTAAAGGCGGACTAATTGAATCTTGGGGAAGAGGAACGTTAAAAATTATTTCGGAATGTAAAGCTGCTGGACTTCCTCAACCAGAAACTAAAGTAATGAGTGGCGGAATAGCTGTCACCATTTTTAAAGACATCTACAATGAAAAACATTTACAGCAATATGACTTAAACGAAAGACAATTGAAAGCTGTTATGTATGTAAAAGAAAATGGAGAAATAACCAATAAAATATATCAGGAACTTTGTGACACTTCTAAAGCAACAGCTACAAGAGATTTGACCGAGTTAATTGAGAAATATAAATTACTTTTAAGAACTGGAGAAGTTGGAGCAGGAACAGTTTATAAATTAATTGGCTCATAATTGGCTCAAAAGACTAATAATTGGCTCATAATGGGCTCAAATAAAATAATGATTACACAGTCATACACATTGGAAAGTCGCACAAAAGCCAACAGCACCATCCAAAACTTACCAATAAGTATGTCTGACAGAATTAAAAAAACGAAAACCCAACAAGTGTTATATGTCATAGCCACCCTTCGGGATGGCTCCGCCACATAGCACAGTCATTGGCGGTAATTCAAAAAATGAAGAAGATAATATTAACCATAAAAGAAAACTGGAAAGACCCTGTTTGGAGTAAGGTAATCGCAGCCGGAATTATTACTATTATAACTTCGGTTTTGACTGCTTTATATGCTTTTATAAAAATGTTATACTCAAAAATTTCTTTTGAAGAATCTTTTCAAAGTATTTTGTCTTTTATAAATGAAGATTTTACAATTAAAATTTGGGGTTCTATTGCATTACTTATTTTTTATGCAATTCTCATTTTTAAACCAACCTCAAATTTGATACAAGAAATATTATTCAAAATTAGAAACCCCAAGATAAAAGAAAAGAAGTGTGAAAAACCTAAACTAAAAAATGCGACAGAACATTCAACATCACTTTTTTATCAAAGAATGGCAAGTGCTTTCCCAGGTGTGAGAGACGTCAAATGGTTTACAGATACAAAAGAAGCAACAAGTAGGCTTGAAATTCTCTTACAAAACCCTTTAAGATTTAAGTCAGATTCAAATGAGCTTGAATCAGATCCGATTTGGTGGTTTAGAGGTGTAAGTGCTATGCATATTGGAAATTTCGAAAAGACTGGAAGAAGAAAAGTTTTAATGAATTTTGACCAATTAAAAATAAAAAAAATTGCAGCGTATCACGGAGAAGCATATTATAAAGACTTTGTGTATGTGGAAGTTGAAGGAGAAAAACAGACAGGACTTTACGACCACAAACCAGAAAACCTTCAAAGCCAAATAGATAGTAGAGGTTATAGTTACGAAGAGTACGGATTAATTAAAAATTGGTTAGGATGGAAAACACCAATTCGAAGAGAAGATTATGATGATGGAGCAACAGTAATAAGGGGAAAAGTGAAAAAGACTTTAAATGCAGAATTACGTGTTAGATACTTATCTAAATATAATTTTATTATTGCGGCAAAAGGCTCTCCTTATAACTCAAATAAATTTAACAGACTCTCAAAGGACTATTTAGATAAAATGCTAAAGAATGAAATTGAACCGAATGAGTTTTTTAATTTTCTAAAAAAATTCCAAAAATACGAGCAATAAAAACTACCGCCAACAAGCTTTATATTGCATTTTGGTTGCAAGCAGTTATCGCTTTTTTTTGACAAGTTGGTGAGTTAGTGCCATAATTTTTGCTAACAGTTTTTAGCTGATAATTAGCAAGTTGCATCCTTGCTTTGGGCTTGGTAAGTTTTTACTTTTTTGACACTGTTTAGCTTGGGAAGCCTCTCAAAAATTATTACTTTTAATCTCTTAATTAACTTTTTAAACGCAACATACAGTTGTCATTGGGTGTAATTAAATTATTAATAAAAAGAGAATTCTACACGCCTATTTTTTTCTCTATCTACCTCAGTAGTATTTGCATTCAGCGGAACTGTATCCCCTTTTCCCTCAATGGATATTAATTCTTTTTTAATGGCTTTGTTAGATGTTAGATATTGCTTAACCGCATTTGCTCTTTCACGAGAAAGTTTTAAGTTATCAGTTGCACTTCCTATGTTATCCGTATGACCAACTATTTTAAGTTTTATATTAGGATGCTTAAGTAAATAAAGAATTAGATTATCTAACTCAGAGAAAGATTCTTTTAAAAGATTTGATTTTCCAGTCTCAAACTGAATATTTTCTAAAACATATGTTTCGCCAGAAACAAACTCTTTTTCTACTTCTTGTGTTTTTTGTTCTATAACAATAGGCACTATTGTAAGTATCTCTTTTACCAACGGGGTTATCGAAACATCATCTATGTAGTAATGGGCATATTTTGATAAGCCAAAAACTTCTCCATATTCCTTTTCATTTTCTTCGTATTGAAACGTTCCAAAAGTAAACCACTGTTCAGTTCCATTTGCGGTGTATACCATTGAAAGCTCTTCCCAATCCTTTTTATTAGTGTACTTAGTTTCTTTAACAAACTTTAGTTCAGGTGGAGCTAACAAATAGCCATCCGCACCAATACTGAATGGATTTTTAGAGAAAATTATATGAAATTCTTTTACTGTACTTAATAATTTATCAGCACAACTAATCTGTATTTTGATAACATATTCTTTGTTTTTAGTTAGAGGACGAATTAATTTTACTTGAAGAAACTCCCGATAATCTTTAGAAGTACAAATTCCAGCATATGCATTTCCTGAATGTGGAGTTTGATGACCAAATTCATTTCTTTTGGTATTTGCTTTTTTTGAATAAGAATCGCTATGGTAATAATCAATTCCTCCAGTATATCTAGTATAGTTCCAAGTAGATAGACATACTATTCCCTCTCCAGTATTGATTGGTAAAGATTTATATTCTTCAAAACTAGGGTTCGGAACAAGGTTGTCGGTCTGTGCGCAAATAGAATTGCATACCCATAATGTGTAAAACAGAAAAAATGCTATTCGAATTTTGTACGCTATTTATTCAATTGTATAGTTTGTACAAAGATTAAAAAATTATTCGATTATAATTCAAATAGGTTAACGCTATAATAATTATTAAAGTATAAAAAACACCCAACATCATCTATATTTTATAGGGTAGTTAGCAGTTATTTGAAACAGTAAAGCAATTAATAAACTCCGCCAAAAATTTGTTTTGGAGTTTATCAGCAGAAAAGTTAAACCCCAAAGCCAAAGTTTTGGCTAATTAGGTAAACGAAAATTTGTACTTTTAAATCGCCCTACAAAAACATAGATTAAGCGTTAGCTGCAACCCCAAAACGAAAATGAAACAATACGAAAAAATAATTTTAATCATTTTCACGGCTTCCTTTGGACTTCAGATTTTAGACTTCCCAGGTAAGGCTTCTTTATTTATTTTCACGGCTGGTTTATTATCATTATCATATCTATTTGGTGGTTATACCTTATTTAATTTAAAAGAAAATAAAAACAAATCATTATCAATAATTGCTGGTATTGTCTTTTCAATTTCACTAATAATTATTCCTTTTTCTATTAGTCTTAACCAAGAAGGTATATACAAGCTTACCCCTATTCCAAATGCGCTACTATTCATATATCTTGGTATATATCTGTATTTAAAAAGAAAAATAGAAACCGATAATAAAATCGTTAAATTAATTTTTATTCGATCTTTAGTAATATTAATAATATCCGCAAGTATTCTATACATTCCTATTTCAGTTAAGCCATACCGTTCAGTTCTTTATACCTTGAATAATGGTAATTATCAAATTCAAAATAATCTATTAATGTTTGATTATCTTGAAGAAAGTGAGAAGTCCAAAGAAGCAGAGGATTACGAAAGTGCTATAGAATATGCTGAAAAAGCAAATAAATCTGGTATAATATTCCTAAGTATTTTAACAGGGAAATTAGAGAATGAAAACAATTCTACTCTATCTCAAAAAGAATTAGATAATCTTTTTCAAACTCTTTCGATCGAAAATGAACTCTGGAAAATTAATGGAACTTATACTAGTCTATATAATGCCTATAAACTTAAGGCCTTTAAACATTACCAAAATAAAGAATATAAAACAGCCTTAAATTATTATTTAAAAGCAGATAAAGCAATTAATGTATGTGACCATAATTCTGAAGAATGGCAAATTGAAGAAGCATACTCTATTAATAAAATCGCTCTTTGTTATAAATCCCTTTCCGAATATGAAATTGCCGATTCTTTATTTCTTGAAGCAATAGAGAAATACGAAAATGTTAAAGACACAACAGACAGAAATGTAGCTACTTTTTATAGCAATATTGCCGAATCAATGTTTGAACAAGAAGAATTCGGATATTCCAATCTATTTTATAAAACAGCAGTTGTAATTCTCCAAAAAGACAGTTCAAATGAAGAAAGTAGAAAAGATATCATTAGAAATTATCATAGCATTATAGTTAATCATCTAAAAAATGATAGCGTAGAAGAAGCTAAGTATTACATTGACCAAACATTTAAATTAGAGAAGAATGTTACTGAAAAAGTTTGTGACACAAAGCTTTATAATGGCATCTATTTTTATAAGTTAAATCAATATAAACAAGCTCAGGAAGTTCTTCTCGAATGCTTAGATTGCTATGAAAACAAATTTAAACCTACGAGACAAAACATAGCAGAAAGTCGCTTAGTATTGGCTCAAGTAAAAATTCAACTTGGTGAATATGATATAGCAAGAGATATCCTAAATAAAGGAATTGAAATAACAATTAAAAACTATGGAAAAAACAGTATCCGACACGCTAATTATCTTAAAGTAGATGCTCTCATTGACAAAGAACTTGGAAATTATAAAAAATCCGAAAAAACATATTATCAAATACTAAACGCTTATACACGAGAACTCGGGGAAAGAAATTCTAAAATACCAGAGGTCCTCTCAGGTTTGGCTGATCTTGAAATAATTCTTGCAAAATATAGTAAGGCAAAAACCCATTCTGATAGTTCAATGTCTATTGCTAATTATTTTTTGGTCCTTGATAATCCATGGTCAACTCTTTTAATCAATAATGCTGCTTATGTCAACTATTATATTGGTATTTACAACATTTCGGATTCTCTTTATCATAAGACATTAAAAATTAATAAAAACTATGACCTACAATCTACAGCAACCTCTGCAACTGTATTAAACGGTCTTGGACTTTTGATGACTGCAAAAAAAGAATATGAAAAAGCAGATTCTTTATTCCTTCAATCACTAAAACTGCACAAAGAAGTTTTTACAGAAAATCACCCTTCTACAGCAGTAGTCTATTTAAACTATGCTGGTCTGAAAATAGAACAAAAAAAAGATCTAGAAGCGAAAGAAATGTTAACCAAATCGTTAGACATCAACAAACAATTCTTTGACGTTAAACACGATATTTTTGCAGACATTTATGTAGCTTTTGCCGATATATCGAAGAAAGAAAAACAACCGAATATAGCTAAAGATTATTATCAAAAAGCACTTGATATTTATCTCGAAAAATTTGATGAAAATCATATAAAAGTAATATCCGTAAAAGAAAAATTAAAAGGCAGCAGCTAACATCATCTATATTTTATAGGGCAGTTGGCAGTAATTTGAAACAGTACAGCAATTAATAAACATCGCCAAAACTTTGTTTTGACGTTTTATCAGAAAAAAATTAAACCTCAAAGCCAAAGCTTTGGCTAATTAGCTAAACGAAAATATGTACTTTTAAATCGCCCTACAAAAACATAGATTAGGCGTTAGGCACAATACGTCTATTTCTTGAAAAAATAAATTATTGAGTACTGTAACAAAAAAGAGTTTCTTATTTATAGAAACATTAACGCAATAAAGCAATCTATGAAATTATCATTATTGACAATAATAATACTATGTGCTAACAACACCTTTGCTCAAGATAAAGTTTATTGGAAGAACGGGTTTGAATATTTATATGAAGCGACTTATCTTGATAAGAATGGAGATACCTTGTCCGTAGAAAATGTAACGATAAAAGCAACAGATACTATCTTTAATTATAATCAAACATTACTTTATTATTCATATAGTCTTGATAACATTAATCTTAAATCGAAAACTGACTCGATTTTAGGGTTTAATAAAAAATGGGTCAATATTCAAGGAGAAGGAGCTCTTGAAGGAAATCGTTTGTGGATACATCCATTTCGTTCAAATCAATATATTTTGACGGAAATAGCTCCATTTCCTAAAGTTACCTTGCCTCCGGCATTAAACATAATGACAAAGGGGAAAACAAAAATATTTTCAACATTTGGGAATTTCAAAGGGACAGTTAAATCTACAACAATAATAACAGCTCAAGAAACAAGGAATTATAATTGGGGTACAGAATTAAATTGTTGGAAAATAGAAAGTGTAGGAAAACATAGTAAACTAGGAACAAGTTATTTAATTGTGTATTTTAAAGAAAATATTGGAATACTAGAAATGAATTATCTGTTCTACAATGGCGAAAAAATGAATTTCAAGCTATTGCAAACGAAAAAATAGTGCCTAACAATTTCTATATTTAATACGGAGTTCAAAGCATAATTGAGAGTTCAGTATTTCATAGAAAGTCCGCCAAAACTTAAATTTGGTGTTTGAAAAAGAATAATTTAAAAACAAAATATTAACTTTAGGCTATGTGCGTAATTGTGGGTTTTGCTCTTTGTAAATCCGCACTAAACATAGGTAAACGTTGGGATGTAATTCCCTCACTTCACTTGTTATTACAACCGCTTATTTTTCAGGGTATAAGGATAATTTTAAGGGTTAGTTAGGGCGAAAGGATAAGGGAAAGAAAGTAT
>CAJWVX010000050.1 GCA_913048175.1 uncultured Flavobacteriales bacterium
GCTAATCACAATAAGACTCGTAGAGATTCTTAGCCTAAATTTTGTCTATTAAGCCTCTTATTACAAGATGCAATTTCCAATCACCAAAGAAAAGTTGTGGTTTACCGATATAGAAATTTCAATTCAAAACGAACAAATAAAAAGTAAATTAAAAATAGATACCTTACTTTCACGAGAAATTCAGGACCTTAAATTTGACTATGATGAACATGAAAGATATATTATTACTAGTTGTGTAGCACAATAACAAATGAAAGGTTTGGAACCCCCATCCTTGAAGGCTATTTTTCTGCTGTACTCAATTACAGCAAGTAGTGCCCTAAAAAGACATAAATTATAGCAATACTTCCATTTTGAATAAAATTATCGGGTATAAAAATATTCTTAATATAAGATATACAATTTAATTCTCCTTCTTTAAATTTCAACTTTACTATTACTCATAATTTATTTTCAACTACAGAGATTGATGCGCTTATTGGATCTACCTCTAATTTTTTCCAGTCGCACCTCTAGGGTTTTGGTTATAATAAACCACTTAAATCCAATGAGATATTGTTGCCAGTTATAGAAGATGCAACCTGATAATAGTGACCTCCGGATCTAACAGCTATTGCTATATTACTTTCTTCTGCATACTCAACTACCTTTTGAACGTCTTCAATGGTTTCTGCATATACAATCATTGCAAGAGATATTGTTGTTTGATAATTTGCATAGGCATATCCAAAACTATGAGCTCACCACCCAACACTTTCCTCACCGTTTTCAGGTCGTTTAACTACTTCCCCTTCAATTGTTGGGAATTCAATAGGAAATTTTCCTCTTTTCATAATACAATATATTTATTAATCTGCCTTAACAACTTCTAATATTTCATCGATTTGAGCTATAATATCAGGTTCTTCAATATCCTGCAATACCCTTCGAACAGTTCTAGCATCAAATTCATAACTAACATCATGCAAGTATGGACTTCCAACGTCTCCTAACTGATTGTAATATATAGCTTCAAGCATATTCATATCTTCCGGAATTTCATCTACTATTTGGTAGTTTCTGAACCCGTTAATTTCTATCATCTTTGATAGAGATATTGACAAGGGAACGGCTATAGAGCTTACTAGGTTCATTTGTACAATATCATCCATATTAATGGCTCTAACGATCGCTTTAGCCACATAATCTACAGGAATAACATTTGACATAGAGGTGGATGGAGCAGCCTTTATTCTTAATGACTGAGTACCATAGGTAGTTTCTGCAATCATATGAAAGAACTTAGTAAAACCATAGAAAACATTCATTTTGGGAGTATAAAATAAAGGCGGATCAATTAGCCTACCGCAAACAACACTTGGCCTATGAATTTGAAAAGGGATTTTATTTTCAGTACAGAAAGATTCTACATCTTTTTCAACTTTATATTTATACATTTCGTAATTGTTACGAAAATCTGTTTGCTCATGGCTTAGGTAATCTTCATCTACAAACCCTTCTCTTCTACCACATGAAAAGGCCGTACTTACAAAAACATATTTAGCAACAAAACTGGAACAAGCTCTAAGAAGCTTAACTGAAGCAATGTAATTGGTCAGCCTAAGTGTATTCTCCGTTTCTTCAGTTGAATCAAGACTCACAGAAGCAGCGCAATGAATAACGCAGATATTGTCTTCTCTCTTTAAAAATTCAAGATCATTAAGTTTCATCGTGTCAAGATCCAATTCTAAAAACTCAATCTTGGCCATCATGTATTCCACAGGAATACTTTTAATATAGTCCGGTACATTTTGAGATGTTAGTATGTTTCTAATTCTCATTTCTGATGTCAATCCCCCTTTAGGCCTAACTAAAAGTGATATGAGACTACCCTCTATATTGACAACTGATTTTAGAAGTTCAAAAAGAACATGTTGACCCACCGTTCCAGTTGCTCCAGTAAGTAGTATTTTATGGAATTCCATCTATTTTATTTACTTCTTATTATTAATTATTCCTTTTATCTTAAGAAACTCATTCTTGTTCAACTTTTCTTGACGTTACACAACTTCCTTCAATAATTCGCATTGCGATCTTTGGGGCATGATAAATCTTAAGACCGTCTACCCAAAGTCTTGCTTCACCAATTACAGTAACTGAATTTTTATCCTCAATTATATCTTCAAGCTCAAAATCAACAGATATTAACTCTTTCTCTGGAGTTACTTGGCCTCTATAGTGCCATTCAGTATTATTTTCAATTGCAACGGGTTCAAATTTGGGGTATTTAAATTTCTTATTAAAACCTTTCTCCAACATGTAAAACTGAATCAATTGTAAAATAGCTTCAATACCTAATGATCCTGGCTGCACCGGGTCTTGAAAAAAATGGGCTTTAAAGAACCATTCACTTCTTTCTACGTCCTTTTCTGATTTAATATAACCTTTCGCATGTTTTCCTCCTTTATCATAAAAAGAGACAATACGATCAATCATTAATAATTTCGATGAAGGTAAACATGCAGAGCTCGCTGTAAAATATTTCTTTGGAAAAGAAGTAAGATCTATTTTACAATTACTTTCTAAAGACAAATTGGCCTCTTCTTCATCAGTAATAGCGATCCCTTTTTGAGATATCATAGAACCTGTGTCAAAGAAACCAAACACAGTATCCATTGAGAAGACAGGCTTACCGTTAATACTTGAAACTACATCAAATTTAACGATTATAATCTCTCCCATAATCGAAACACTCGTCAACGTTGTTTTAGTTAAGATTGTTTTATCTTCTGGCACAACCTCTCTGTGCTGAATAGCGTTTCCATCAAGATTTCTGAATAGCAAGTCTTTTCCCTTAATTTCATTTTGACAAACAAACGTGCTGAACCAACCACAAGGCTGAAGCGCAACTTCCATTAATACACCGTAGGGCATTGTAGCACTACCGTTATCATCAAAATACCACGCGTTTTCTGGTATATCGTATTCTGCTAAGACAGATGGGTTATTCTTAAAGCCACCAGGCGTTGCATTTAACTCCGCTATTCTTGTCATAAAATGATAAGGAGGGCCAGGTAATCTTGGGCTTCTAATCACGCCATCATAATGGCTGAACTTTGGACCAAAAGCATCTGCAGGTCTTCCTAAAGCGCAATTTATTAATGATTCTTGACCAAATTTAAATCCATTATATGATGCTATAGGTTTTCCAGCAACATCTTCTTCAATCAAATGACGCATGGTTGCCATTGGCCAATCTGGAACTAAACGTAAACCAATTCTTTCACAAAGGAAAGCCTTATTACCGTCTACCGTTGTTAAAACATGTGCATAAATTGTTGGATAATCTCCATCCATAATTTCATCAACAAAAATCTCATAGATAACCTTCTTAGATATTACAGTAACCTGACCTCGGCAAACGAACTTATATTTTTCATCGGTAACAGGTTCAAATCTCCATCCATCTTTGGAGGAAGTTAGTCCCGTTCCAACCATGTAAAACGCCATCATTTGCAAGCAAGCATCTGCCATTAAAGTACCTGGCATACATTCATCATTTTTAAAATGCCCTTTAAAATACCAATCATCAGGACTTACAACTGTTTCTGAACGAAGGTATCCTCTTTTTTTTGGGCCACCTTTTAAATCAAATTCAGTTATATTTTTGATAAAATTCTGGTATCCCGACTGAGATCGTGGAGATCTAGTATGGGTTTGTGTCCAATCTAACTCAGCCCCAAAACAAGCAACCATATCACCTTTTGTGTAAGCTTCAATTTGCGTTGAAGAAAATTTAGTTCTTTTTGTTGCGTTTTCAAATGAAGTAATGCTATTATCAGAATATGCTGCAGTTTCAGCCTCCCATACTACTCCTTTAGAATCTTCAAGCTCTTTTACCGAAAAGAATCCTGCTTGTCCTTCTCTAACGGAAATGCGCAAAACACCATCAATATGACAATCATAATGGAAGAAAAATAATGTAGTATCACCAGATTTTGCATAACCGTCAACATGAATATTATATTTAAGTGTCTCCCCAGGCTTTGGTAATTCACCGTAGAAAGTCAATTCGCACCCCAACAAACGGTATGCTCTCTCCCCTTTGTTTTGAAAATCAATACCCAAATATGAAATGAGTAATAAATCGGCTTGACCCGCTTCAATAAAAATACCTGGAGGCATACGGTTATTGTGTAAATACCAACTGTCTGAAGTTACATCAGTTTCTGTCCAGATAGTTCCTAAACCTAATGTCCCAGGCTCTCCCTTCAGACCTGTTACTCGATCACACAATAAAAGTGGTGGCTCGGGCATTCGAACCTGAATATCATACTGATCTTGCTGTTCGAAAAGAGGACCAAGAACAGATGAAATTTTCCCAGAAGCTAAAACTTCTAAATCAGCTCTACTGTATTTTGGACCAGGCAATTCATCTTCCTCTGTTGTTCTTTCAACAACTTTAGTCGCTTTTATTAAAGGGTTGATATAGGTTTTCTCATTAGTTTCTACAACTAAAGGAATATTTTGTTCTTCCGTTTCTTTAATTATTTCTTCAATTGTTTCCCTTGGAATGAATTCATTAGATAAATCAACTTCAATGGGATCAATATCATTAGATGTTTGATGTCTCACATCCATTAGTTGATTCATCATATTTTTCATCAAATTACTGTAATGCTGTTGTCCTTTAAGTTGAGCATTTAAGTAATTCTCATGAGCTTCACGCATCATTAAATGTTGATTCTTCAATAAGTTAATTGCAGAATTTGAATCAGAATACAGGGAATCATCCTCAGCAACCACTTTCTGATTAACTACTTCTTTAACTGCTGCATTCTTCTGTTGAACTGTATCAATAATTTGTTCCTCTTTTAAGATAGAACCATTTTGCCGTAAACCTCGATTACTTCTTGATGTTATTGCAAATTGGGGCGCTTTTTCCATAATATTTTTAGCCTCATTTTGCAAATCGATTGCCAGTTCTTCTTGAAGCACAAATGAAGTGGGCGTCTTACGACTTGTAATTTCAGTTGGGTGAAAAGGAAATTTGATTTCTATAATAGGCTGTACTTTTTCTGTATTATTTTTTGCGCTTAACGCTTCGAGCTTAACATAGATTCCTGAACTCCACAATTCTGTTGCTGCTTTTAAAGACTCAACGAGGCCAGATTGACCAGCTCGGTCCATAGAAACACAAAGAAATTCTTTATCTTTAAGTATAGCCTCAATAGCGCTTTTCAAACTATTTCTAGGTCCATGCTCAATAAAAACGCGCACTCCATCAACCCACGCTTTATTGATTATTTTGGGAAAATCAATAGGATGTAATGCTTGACCCGTTAAGGCATCTGCCACCGACTCCTTTGTAGGTTTGTAAACTCCATCTAAATAATTTGAATAAAAGCGAATACTCTCCGGATTATTCACTTTACGTGTATGAAGTTTTCTCCATTTTTTCTCATATGGCGAAACAGGTGCGCAATGGACTGCAATGTCATAATTCAATGGCATAACTCGGTTTTTACCTAGAATTGATAGTATTCTTTCGCAGGCACTCTTATCTCCGCCAATCACACAATCTTCCTCTGTATTTACGATTGTAAGATAGACTCGTTCTTCTGTTTCCAAAAGTTTTTCAACTTCATTACGAGGAGCTAAAACCCTCCAATTCTCCCACTCTATTGTTTCACTCTCTTTTAACCCCCAATATTGCTTTACTGAATTAAAATCTACTCCTAGAGCAGAATCATACAATTCAGCTTCATGGATTTCATTCAATAACTCATCCATATCATCCCAAACTCCTAAAGCATAAATAGAATTAGTTTCTCCAGATGAAAGTCCAATTGCAGCATTTGGCTGTATACCTAGAACATTTTTAGTGAAAACCGCATGAATCTGACAGATAAAAGAAGCTCCAGCTAATTGATAAAAGGGCAGTTTTGCCTTTGGCTCATTTTTATTATAAATCCAATCGCCAGCAAAAGACGGATTGACACAGGATGGTCGTAAGCCTCCTATGAGCCCTGGAAATTCTTCTATCAAAGCTTTTCCCATTTGAGGATATGCTGATGCGGCACCAGTAAAAACAAATGCTATTTCTCCTGATGTTTTTTCAAATTGATAATTAATAGTTGGCGAAATCCAACCTTTCAAGTCATTATCGGCTTCTAATAAAGCAATCGATTGATCAATTTGCTTTTGTAAATTTTCTTTAATCGAAACAATACCCAATCTGTGAATCCCGTTTTCAGAATAGCTGTTATTCTTAAGTTCTTCAATTAGCCCCTTTCTATCAATTGCAGAGTAACAATGAATTAAGAGGTCACCAGTAGCTCTTGTTTCAATCTTCTTTATCTGTTCAGAATAGAGCATAAAGTGGCTTGAACCACCAAAGAATGAAGAATTTGTAACGGAAAAAGTAAACCCTTTATCACTTTCTAAAATTGGCTTGATTCCTGAATTCTCTTCATTAAGTTGTAATCTGTTTTTTACCATTAAAGCAGCAGTTGCTACATCAATTAAACCTGAACTTACATGACTGTAACCAATTTTAGACAAGATCCAATCCTTATCAATCTTTAAACTCTCTGATGAGTTTAAAGAGGAATCAATTGTAGCTAATATTTCATCCCCATCAAGTTTCGCTTGATCATAATTCTTAAGTAATAAGACAACGGCAGCATCGCTACTAGAGATCTCGATATTTAATACGGTTTGAATTGCTTTTTGATTTACAAGCTCTTTAGACATATCTACAGCCCCAACAATAGCGGCTTCTAATTCCCCATTTTGAATGGCCTGTACAGCAATATCAAGCGATTTATTCCCTGAAAGTTCTTCACAGGAAACCGTAAAACCCATTGCTGTTAAATCAAATTGATTGTTGATCCGATTGGCTAAAATATTTGGCATGGTTCCTAAAACACCTGCCGAGTTTAATATCGGACCGATTTGATCTTCTAGATTTTCTAAATCTTCTAGTTCTAAAGAAACCAATCCTTTGTTTAGTAATTCCGTTAATCTTTTTCTAAATCCATATCTATTGATTTCGGCATCTATACCCATCCCAATAAATACTCCAGTACTTTTCTTATTTAAAGTTATATTCTGCTCAAGTAAATTCTGTGTCGTTTTTAATATTAACAGCTGCTGGCTTAAAGTATGTTTTAAATCGTTCGGAGGAGAACTGATTTTTTTTACGTCAAAATCAATGTTTTCAATTTTATCTTTAAGTAAAGTATTCCCCAATAAGTAATTCAAATAGGACTTGGCATTTTTGAAAAGATCTGTTTGAATTTCAAGCCCAACAATTGCAACCTTATTTTTCTTAGGCGTTTTTACTTGTTCTGAATATTTCGTTTTCGGATTCCATTCTTCGATTAATAAATGTGCGTTATTTCCTCCGAAACCAAAATTACTTATACCAGCAATTCTATTTTTTTCACTGTTCCAACTCAGTGGTTTTTCCGATATGGAAAAGGGAGACTCAGACAATGAATGGTTAATGGGATATGCATTAGGAACAGGTGGAAGGGTTTGATGCTTAAATGCTCCCAAAACTTTAATTATGCTTCCTACTCCAGAAGCAGTGATTGAATGCCCTATATTGCCTTTCAATGAACTAAGATGTAACCGAGAAGTATCAGAATAAACTTCTTGCATACTTTTAATCTCTATCGAGTCTCCTGTAGATGTTCCCGTAGCATGGCATTCTATATAACCAACATCTATAGGATTAATCTCAGCCGATTCTAAAGCCTTATTCATACTTTCCATCTGACCGCTTTGAGCAGGAGAAAGAAACCCTCCTTGTTTGCCATCATTTGCAAGTCCAATTCCTCTAACTACCCCAACAATATTATCTTTGCTCTTTATCGCATCTTTCAATCTTTTAATAACGATGAAACCAGCTCCTTCTGATGGAATCAATCCGTCAGCACCTTCATTAAAAGGCCTAGACTGTCCTGATGGACTTAAGGCGTTCAAAGCACTGAAGCCAACATGAATAAATAATTGATCTGATGCACAGACGCCTCCAACTAACATCATGTCTTCTGTTCCGTTTTGCAATTTATCACAAGCCAATTTTAAGGCATAAAGTGAGGAAGCACATGCTGCATCAAGCGCAAACGAATCCCCTTCTAAACCAAGAGCTTTCGATGTCAAAATAGCTGGTAATCCAGACATAAATCGATTAATAGAGTCTGTTGGTTTTTCAGGATTTTTCCATTCAGGGAACAATTGTTCTAAATGTGTTTCTTCAAATAACTTACTGAAAGAACGACTGGGGTAGGATAAATTCCCCATTATAAGCCCTGTCTTTTTTCTTAAATCATGACCTGCATAACCAGCATCTTTAAGCGCAGCTTGAGCAGCGTAAAAACTCCATTTAAATACAGGGTCTAAACGCTCAACAATATTTGATTCAATTTCAAATGACTTCGAATTAAAATATTCTTCAAACCTCGTAACATAACCCCCTTGAGAATTCCATGATTTATTTAAACTTGAAACATCCCCAGGTTGGGTCAATACTTCTTTTAAATTGACGCGCCATGCATCTGGCTGTGCCTCTGTAATATTTACTTTGTTATCGTATACCATTTGCCACAAATCTTGTGGGGTAAAACAACCTGGAAGTAAACATCCCTGTCCTATTATAGCTATTGGTTCAAATTTTTTCAATGCGCTTAATTTGTCTGATACATATACATTCTAAGGCCTTTCATTTCGGCCACAACTTCATCTTCTAGGTTTCTAAAGTGGATGTCCCATTCAGAATTCATATCTCCTTTATTCTTCAAGATCAATTCACATTTTAGTTTTTCAACTAAATGAGTTTTATTGTAAATAATCAATGATTTATATCCCAATGGAAGAGAGGACTTATTACCTGTCCATTTTTCCATTGCAAGAATGGCCATTTGAATACTACCATCATACAAAAAAAAATCAGAAACTCTATCTTCTTTTTTTAGGTTTTGGGCTGCATTCAATGCAAGTATTCCGGTGCATCCATTATCCGAAATTCCCTCCAGACTTTCAATCACCTGAAAATCTGGACCATGAAACAAGCTTTTCTGATAGATTTCTTCCTTATTCAACTTCCAAGATTTAAGGTTTTGAACAAAAGCATCTTTCTTTTCAGGATCAACCACAACATTTGACATCACTACTGTAATACCATAAAACAAAGTACCCGTCTCATTCTGAATTTTGATATCAACTTCTGTGTTTACCTTATTGTCTTTAGTAAAAATAAACTCTAATATATCTCCTTTACTATCAAAGTGGTCAAGTTGTATTCCTTTATATACCTTAACATTTTTTACTTCAATTATATTAAGATTCGGGTAAACACTTTTTGCCAATCGCATACTCCATTCAGTAGCCATCATCAATGGAACAATTACATTATTCTCTATTCTATGACTTTCTAAAAATGCATTATTCGTTTTATGAACCCACATTTTATGAATATGTGCTTCACTAGTTCCACCTTTTTTACCCCACAAATCAAAAGAACCCCCAACTACTATTTCAACATTATCAATGGAAGCATCTTCCATCTCGTCTGCGAAAATTTCAGCGCCTCTTTCAAGAGGAATTAAATCAACTCCTAAAGATTTAAAGTGCTTTTTTAATTGAAGAGAAACCATTCCTCCGTCCCAAGGGCCCCAATTCAAGGATTTAACAAGACACGTTTTTTTTCTCTTTAATTGCTCTGCTTGGCAAACTTTATTAAGTACTTCATTAGCCATGGCATAATCAACCTGTCCAACATTTCCCATTCTAGCTGCAACAGATGAAAAACAGCAAATATGTGTTAACTTATCATTAGCTGTTGCTTCCAGCATATTTATGAAACCAGCAATTTTAGTTGCAAACACTTTATTGAACTGTTCCGCTGTTTTTTCGTGTATATACTTATCAGCCAAAACTCCTGCCGCGTGAATAATACCTTGGATAGAACCAAATTCTTTTCGCAGCTGATTAACAGCTTTAGTAACTTTAGTTTTAGAGGAAATGTCAACCGAAATATAATTAACTTTAGAGCCATTTTTCCTCAATATTTCCAATGTTTCCTGGATTTCTCTATTGCTAAAAGTTTTGGATACAATATTATTTACCTCAATTGGTGTGATTTTTAATCCATTCTTAATTGCTTGTTGGAAAACTGCTCCTTTTAACTCCCCATCTGTTTTAAATTCCTTTAAATATTCTAGTTCATTTTCTAATAAAGTTCTCCCTAAGATTCCAATGTTTAATTTTTTTCTTTCTGATAACGAAATCAAACAGGCTGCAGTTACTCCCTTAGCTCCTCCACTTACAATAATTGAATCTCCATCGTTTAAACTTCTTGATTGATCTTCTATACCTGCAACGGTAGATAATAATTGGTAATTATTCCCTTTAGTATCAATTTCAATTTCTGTTACCTTACCTCCAGAAGTAATTGCTGCAAATAATTCACTTGCAATTTTCTTAGGAGCTTTTTTCCATGTATCTATATTCAAAGATAAAACTTCAGCTTCCGGCCATTCCAGTTTTGCTGTTTTAGCCAAAGCGCTTATCCCTCCAGACCAAGCTCTATCATATGACTTGGGATTTGATAATCCATTATCAAAAGGAAGAATTAAGCAACCACTCCCATCAAATAATTTCTTGCCACATTGATTTGCAACATCAAAAGAAGCTTTATTACTTTCTAATATTTGTTCGATAGAGAAACCTTCAAAAGAATTCAACCCTTCTAAATTAATAATATGAGTAGCGTTATCAGGTAACTTTGAAACTATGCTTGTTTTAATTTCAACCTTATTAAACAATTTTTCTAATTCCTTTGCAATTCCCTTATCATCTGCTAAAATAAAAAGTGGTGCTCCATTTCCCCAGCATGTCAACCCAAAACCATTATCAGTAATAGGTCCTCGAGATACGATATATCTAAATATCTTACCCGAGCTCAAGAACTTTTTTCTAGAATCCTCTGAAACGCCTCCTTCGTAGATGTTAAATGAATTATTTGAGAACTCCATTATTTCACCCAAAGTGCTCATCGCAGCCAGCTTAGCTGTATCAACATTTTTTAATTCAGGAAACTCTTCCTGTAGTGCTGATAAAATTTCAACTCTTTTAATCGAATCAATACCTAATCCAGATTCCAAATCCGTAGATAAATCTAAAATCTCTTTTGGATAACCTGTCTTATCAGATACTATCTGAAGCATTACCTCTTTAAAATCAATACTTGGCTCAGTTAACACCTCTGAAGTATTTGCTGTTGTTGTTGTTCCGCTATTCGAATAGTTCAAGATTTCTCCCAAAGTGCTCATCGCAGCCAGCTTAGCTGTATCAACATTTTTTAATTCAGGAAACTCTTCCTGTAGTGCTGATAAAATTTCAACTCTTTTAATCGAATCAATACCTAATCCAGATTCCAAATCCGTAGATAAATCTAAAATCTCTTTTGGATAACCTGTCTTATCAGATACTATCTGAAGCATTACCTCTTTAAAATCTATTGAATTTTCAGGTATCAATTCCACTAGAGGTTCTTTTACTTTTTCTATCTCTTTAGGAGCAATAGGCTTTTTTTGAACATCAACTTCTGGAACTACTGAATTAACAATACCTTTTTGGTTATGCTCATTATTCAATGGTTCTGAATGATTGGTTTGTGGCTGAACAAAATTGTTTTGACCAGACAGAGCACCTATATTTTGAATTGCCGTTTGAGAAGTCTCTAAAAATAATTTATGACTCTCCATTAAAGTTTCCTGAAATCGTTTTTGAGCATCTAACGTATTCTTTTGAATCGATTCAAATGCAGCTAACCATTCACTGTTTATTCCACTCATTTTTGTTGGAGTATTATTAAGATGATTGTTACTGTTATTAAGTTCAATATTGTTTTTTAGAGTTGAACTTGATTTTTTAATGACACCTTCAGAACTCTGAGGCCCTACTGAATTTACAGGCACCTCTACCTCTTCAGGGTTTGGCTTAGGCAAACTTTTGAAACCGCCTTTTGGTGGATATGGTTTACCATAATTAGAGCCATTTATTTTAACTGTTGCGATCGAAGGCTTTTTATCACTTACTATTTTTTCGTTATCATCTATATTTTCCCATATGTCAGAAAAAGAGAGTGACACTCCTGCTACAGATAACTGACCTAATGCATTCCAAAAAGCATCTTTACTATTCACCTTTTTACCTCCATCAATAGATATTGCATTATGTGGCTTCCCTTTAAGAATATCCTTGGTGAAGTTACCTAACACTTTATTTGGCCCTATTTCTAAAAAAGTACGTACTCCTTCAGCATACATTGCGTTTATTTGTTTTTCAAATTGTACTGGCGCTGCTAATTGTTGAGCCAAAGGCTTGGCATAATTTAATCCCTTTATATTATAACGTCCTCCAGTGGTATTGGAATAAACAGGAATTTTTGGCTTGCCGAATTTAATTTTACTCAAATACTTTTCAAACTCCACCGTGCTATCTGCTACTAATTCGGAATGAAATGCTGTTGATACACTTAAACGTTGAAAACGAATATCTAGATTTTCCATCACTTTTTCTACTAACATAATTTCATTCGAATAACCAGAAATTACTGTTTGAGAAGGACTATTAATATTGGCAATTACAACTTTAGTTTTTGCTTTCTTTAATATTTCTTTCACCTCTTTTTCAGAAGCAAATACGGCACTCATTGCCCCTTTATATTTACCCTCTGATTTTGCCATTAATACACCTCTCATTCTAGATATATTAATAAAATCTTTTTCACTTTCAATAATACCTGCAGCATATAAGGCTGCAACTTCGCCATAACTATGACCTCCAACAATCGTTGGTGTCAATTTAATTTTTTTCAATAGATTTAAGTGAGAAATAGCCAACGTACCTATAGCTGGTTGAGCCCATTTTGTATCAACCAATAAATTTGATTGATCAATTCTATCTGCTTCATTAAATACTGGTATTGGATAAACAATCTCATTTAATTTTTTCTTCGCATCCAAATTCATCTCAGAAACCTTGTCCCATGGATTTAATGCTTCATCATATTGCATGATTAAATCTGAGCCCATATTAATATATTGGCTTCCTTGACCAGAAAACAAATAGGCTACTTTATCATCTGGTTTATCAGTAGAATAGTAAACACTATTATTTATGTCAATTTTTTTTGATTCCTTTTTAATTTCTTTTCTGGTATGCTCAGCCCATTTTTGAACCTCCTCCATACTTTCGCCTAAAATAGCAAGACGAAGCCCTAATGTTGAGTCAAAATTGTTTTGATGCAACTTCGCCAATTGAACGAGGTCTTGATCTAAGCCTTTATCAATCATTTTTGTTAATTCAGCAATTAGTTGTCCAGCATCATCAGTAGAAAATAAGAGTAATTCTTTTTTCTGTCTATATACTTTTTTTGGACGGAAAGTGGCGTTATCATACTCTTCCAATGCAACGTGAAAATTGGTTCCACCAAACCCCATAGAGCTCACCCCAGCCTTTCTTGAACTCGATTCGTGATGAATCCATGGCCTAGCATATGTATTTAAATAAAAAGGACTTTCTTCAATTTTTAATTTAGGGTTAGGCCTTTCTATCTTTAATGTAGGGGGTAAAATTTTATTATTTAAGGCCATGGCTATTTTCAACATACTAGAAGCTCCAGCAGCTGACTTCGTATGACCAATCATTGACTTAACAGAGCCTAAAGCACAATATTGATTGAACTCAGTTTCTCCATAAGCCAATTTTAATCCATTAAACTCTGAATAATCTCCAGCCATCGTTCCAGTTCCGTGTGCTTCAACTAAGTCTATGTCATTTGGAGAAAACCCAGCACCTTCATAAGCTCTTTTTATAGCCAATGATTGCCCTACTGAATCAGGCGCATAAATACTACCTGATTTGCCATCAGAAGAACTTCCAACGGAAGAAATAACAGCATATATCTTATCCCCATCTCTTTCTGCATCTTCTAATCTTTTTAATGACATCATAGCAACAGCCTCACCTAATACAGTTCCATCACCAGTATCTGAAAAGGGTTTGCAATCTTCTGTTGGAGAAAGTGCCGTTGTTTTACTAAAACACATATACATAAATATATCGTTCAATGCATCTGACCCTCCAGTTACAACCATATCAGTTGTTCCAAGCTGCAGTTCTTGAACAGCCATTTTTACAGCGGCTAAACTACTTGCACATGCAGCATCTAAAACACAATTAGTTCCTCTCAAGTTAAACCTATTGGCAATTCTACCCGATACTACATTACCCAATAAGCCAGGGAAAGTATTTTCTGTCCATGTAGCATAAGTACCATCTATATCTTTAAGTATAGCTTGTATTTTACTTTCAGCCAAACCTTGATTTCGCATGGACATTACCCATTCTGGAGTATGAATTCTTGCAGACATTTGTCCAATTAATTCAGTGCCTCCAGCAACACCCAAAATAACACTTGTCTTAGTTGAATCAACCTTTCCCGACTGAAAGCTTTTAGTATCAGAAAGAGTATTTTTAGCAACTACTAAAGAAAGTAACTGTACTGTATCAGTTGCACTCAGTAAATTTGGGGGCATACCATATTCAACTGGATCAAAAGAAATATCATCTAAAAAAGCTCCTTTTTGGCAATAGATTTTATCTCCCGTTTTATCCGTTGGATCATAATAATCTTCTTTTAGCCAATGGGTGCTAGGCACATCTTTAATAAAATCTCTTTCATTTAAAATATTAAGCCAAAAGTCTTTTGTATCAAGTGCTCCTGGAAATAGAGAACCTACTCCTACAATAGCAATTTTATGATGCCCATTCTTGTTTTTTGTCTCCATCTTTTAATTTAATTTCAATTCAGTAGGTGTATAACACATTGCTTCTTCACTTACAGAAACACCATATGATTTAAATTGATTCGCTTTTGTAATTACTGCAGCACCTTCAATGAGGTTAAGTGCTACTTGTTCAACAGTCCTATTTTCAACTGCTTCAAGAAATGTCCCTTTTACCCAATTGTTAAAAGCTCCCATAGCAGGCCCGCACCAAATTTGGTAATCCAATTGTCTTTCTTTTATTTCTTGAATAGGCCATTGACTAGATTTGCCTATATACCATCTGAAAAGTAAGGCCATTTTATGGTGTCCATCTGTTGCAGCACGTTTAACCTGAGACGGCTCAATACGCTTGAAAAAAGCTTCTGTTTCATTCCAGATTTCTTTCAAAGGAGCTTTGAATATTTCTTTCTCCAATTTCAACACGTCTTTTTCGGGAATTTCCTCAATTGATTTATAATTTTGATACAATGAGAAGAGGTAATTACCCCTCTGAGGCATTATAGTTCCTCGTTTTAAAACCTGAACCTTAACTCCTTGTTCAAACATATCTGCACATGCAGTTAATGTAACATCAGCAAGGCCTGCCCCAGCTAACATTTTTTTCGCATCTGAGGATATTCCTGATTCTATACAGGATTGATGAACTGAACCAACACAAATATAAGCCGCACCTAAAGCGAAAGCTGATGCAACTGCTGTAGGAGTTCCTAATCCTCCAGCAGCTCCTAAACGCGGCCAAATATTGTATCCAAAATCAGTTGAAAGTTTATTTCTTAATTGTAATATTTCTGAAAACAATGGACCAAGGGGACGTCCGTCTGTATGACCACCCGAATCAGACTCAACAGTGATATCTTCAGCAAGGCAAATATTCTTGCCTAGTTTTGCTTCCATTTCAGATAATTTTCCCTCAGCCACAAGATCATTCAATATTTTTGATGGTACGGGAGTCAAAAAATGTAGCGCAACTTCTGGTCTAGATATTTTAGCGAAAACATGATTCATTCGAACAATATTTCCATTATTATCTTGCGATAATCCTTTAAATGCATAATGAACAATAGCTTTAGATAGTCCCATAAAAGCTGCCGCCTCTATTTTACGAACATCATTTTTTAAATAGAGGGCCACAATTGCTCCTTCAAGCTCTATTTCATTAGGGGTGTGGATAAGATTCATCCCCCATGGCAGACCTTGTGGACCAAGTTTAATTTTTATCGTATTGATTTCGCTTTGCAGACGTTTCAATGATAAACCTGCCGATCCAAAAAATCCAAGCATTCCGGATTCAGCTAACGAAATAACAAGTTCTGCTGAAGCAATTCCTCTTGCCATTGCTCCTCCAACATAACAAAATCGTGTATTATGAGCTTGCTGAAAAGCTCTATCACCTAAATATTCTGGATATAATTCAGGAATAATTCCATGTGTAATTATAGATTCTGAACTAGACAAATCTAATTTTGCTTGATCAGAATTAGTAATAACCAATTGTCTTGTTTCTTTATCCAATAAAATATGGTGTATTTCCCTTATATTTCTCATCTAAAATTGTTTTACTATATTAGATTCTCATTAATTTCTGACTAAACACTGTTTCTTCTAAACTGTTTTTCATCCTTATATAATTATTACAGCTTCTAACATCTGATCTAGACAAGCGTGCGATAGTAACAATTTCACAAAAACCATCCTTTAGCTATTATTTAATGTTTTTTTAACGAGAATAACCTCTTCTTGATTTTTTTGAAAAATACAATTTCCCTGCTTTTTTCAAAGGTATTACTTATATCCTGTTTTGTCCAAAGAATGTTCCGGATAACCGATTTTTTATTCCAAATAGCATATATCCGTTTAGTTTCGTTGCTAAAAAATTCGTTTCTTTTAGTTCTAGATTAAAGATGGAAATATATACACCCTATTTTTTGAGGTTCTGTCTCATTAATATTGAGGATTAAAAAGTTATAAAAAAGGTTTCATGTTTCTCTACTAAAAAATAAAAAGTATTGTTTTCATTACAGGGTTTTAACTATTTTCTATCGGCACCTACTTTTTTTAGCACCATTCTAAAAAAGAAACTGGTATTTAAATACACGCAAGTGGTATTAAGTATTAGTATATTATGTTCATTGTGGGGTCCAAATACAAATCGCTAAACCTCTCATGAAAATTATTTTTTTTCGGGGTTTCTTTTTAGTCAGCTCCTGATAATTATCGGGAATACTCCCAGATTTCATGTTTCTCCTCTAAAGTTTAGATCGAATTAATGTAACATAATCAAAATAAGCTAATTTAATAATTCGTTTTTCTATATCGGAAGGTTCTACCTTGTTTCCAATCTAGGTAATTTCTGCCTCCTTCCTTCACAAAAGTAATTTTGGCTAATTGGGTACCGATAAAAACATTTAATTTGATGGGAAAAAATTTATGATTATATATTTTTTCCTTCCACACATCTACAATTATTAATGAATTACCTGAACTGGCGACCTCCAAACTAGCCGTAGAATCTGATTCTAAGACATATCTTCCTTGATATCCTTTTAACAGCTCTGCATCCAACTTCATTTCTTGCTTTGTTTCATATCCAATACCCCAACCAAAATTGCTCGAAATGGCTTTTTCAATTTCTCTTCTTAAAGAGCCTCCATTGTTCGCATTTGTCATAATTACATAACCTTCACAAAAATGGACAAAAGCCAACATATTATTAGTAAATCCTTTATTTTTTCCACCATGACCAAACATCAAAGAATCATCAGAATTAGTAAAAGAAACACCAAGACCATAGGGAATTCCCAGAACCGGTTCCATCATCATTTTTACAGTTTTATTTGTCAAAATACCGTCTTTTTTCCCAGCCATAATTTGCTGGATTTCTATCAGGAATTTTGACAAATCGGTAGGCGTTGTCCATAATCCCGCTGCGGCTAAGACAACATAGTTATGCCATAATCCTTCAACCATTTTGCCATTATGATTAAACGCAGCACTTGCATTAACATGAAGCCTTTCAGGTAGAGGATTCTCATAAGTACTATTGGTCATTTTTAAAGGAACTAATACCTCATCATTCATAAACTGAACAAATCCTTTACCGGTAACCTCCTCAATTATTTTTTGTATAATGGCATAACCTCCACCAGAGTACTTAAACCTCGTTCCAGGAACAGTATCTAACATAATCTTCTCCGAGTTTCCCTTTCCAATTAGCACATCGTCCAAGGATGGAAGTGTGTCTTTCTGAGAGTACCCTCCAAACCAAGGATCATTAAATCCAGCTGTATGGTTTAGGAGTCTTCTTAAAGTAACCTTTTGTTTTTTTAAGTATTGGGATTCTCTAATTTTCCATGTCTTTAAATATTGATTTACATCTTTGTCCAAATCAATAATTCCGGCTTCATACAATCTTAATATTCCAAGAGCAGTAAACGTTTTGCTAATGGAACCAGCCTGAAATAAGGTTGAGTCGTTAACCAATTCTTTTGAAGTAGTATTCCTTTGACCATAAGCCTTGGTCATCACAACCTGTCCATTCTTGATTATAACAATACTCATTCCTGGAACATGATAGTGTTTCATCCTATCTACTAAAGAATAGTTAAAATTAATATCAGCTAACTGCTTGTGTTCCGGGACTATTTGACTATCAATAACTTTCTCAATAGGCAAATTTTCTTCTTGAGCGGCTAAAGAAATTGAGAATAATAATCCAAAGATTATTAAAATATGCTTCATCCTTCAAATCTACGAAATAGCTCTGAAAAAGAGAACCTATTATAGGTCTAAAGCCATTTAAATATTGGAAAAGTTTCATTTTAGTCAGGCCCTGATAGTTCTTAAAAATGCTACCAATTTTCATGTTTATCCACCAGGGTTTAAACCGAAAAGTGATAAAAAAGTTTCAGGGTTTAAATCTTAGTTAATTAACAAGAAGCGTAAATCGAATACTCTATATTTATATAAATATTATTAACTATAGTTTGCTCAATATTTTAGATAGAGACTTATTTTGAAAAGAAGATCTATAATGAAAGATGATTATTCTTGTGAAATAAATTTAACAGAAGAGTAGAATCTTCTTACATTAATTCAATCAGAAAATGAGGTTTCAAACAATAAACATACTGCTTATTTTAGTGCTAAATTCTGTTTATTAAAATTAAAAACGTTTCTGTCATATTAACCAATTTGATTTAAAAAATTTAATGCCGTTTCAGAATTGAGAAAATGAAATTAGTAATTTTGTTTAATGAAAAAAACGGCCTATAACTTACCGGATGCTGATCTAACTTTGTACGAAGACTTTTTTACTAAAGAAGAAAGTAATAAAATTTATAGAGGTCTTACTGATAAAATTAAGTGGCAACAAGAACAAATTAAAATGTTCGGAAAAACACTTGATGAACCAAGGTTAACGGCTTGGTATGGAGATACTGGAAAAACATATACCTATTCAGGTAAAACAATGACCCCACAACCCTGGAGTGCCAATCTTAAGTTTATTAAAGATCGATTAGAAAAGGAAACCGGTATTAAGTTTAACAGTTGCCTTCTTAACCTTTATAGAAATGGTAAAGATAGTGTTGGCTGGCACCAAGACAATGAAAAAGAATTAGGAAAAGAGCCAATAATTGCTTCAATATCTTTTGGAGAAACTAGACCGTTTCAGTTGAAACATATTGACAGGAAAGACCTTACTAAAGTAGATATTGAATTAACTCACGGAAGCTTTCTATTAATGAAAGGGTCTACTCAACAGAAATGGAAACATCAGATACCGAAAACGACTAAACAGATTGACCAAAGGATAAATTTAACTTTTAGAATAATCAAATTCTAGTTAAATCCATCAGCAAAAAATTCTTCAGTTAAAACATCCAAAGTAGAATATTATTGTGACATTATTTCGAAACCCATTATTTTAAGTAAAAATAATGTTGCACTTTTTTATTCATTTCCTTCAAAACTTAAATAACATACTAAATAAGGTCTTAAATACCTTTTTCATATTTAAAAATTGATAGTAGTTTAATTGTTATTTTTTAGATAAAACACCTTATCGGAAGAAATTATATTCTCAGTTAAAGTCGTTACGATTAATACTTGACTGCTTAATTGATTTAAGCTAAATACTTGTTTTTCCAAATTTATATTCGTTGAATTAAATAAAACTTGCCCCAATAAATTTCTTACAGTTATAGTACTGATTTCTTTTCCTGTAACAATAAGACTATTATTACTAATCCAAACCTTAGACTTGTCTATTGAATTTAAGCTGTTAACAGAAGTAACAAGTTCTGGTTCAGTAATAACAATGGTATCAACTTTATTACCGCAGGATAAATCAGTTGTTTCAAGGTAATAAGTTCCTGCTGTTAAATTTGTTAAAGAATCAGACATGAAATTATTGTTACTTGACTGTAAAACATTATTCAAATGATCCTTCCAAACGATGTCAAAAGAAGAGTTACTACTTCTTGAGTAAACTATTTTTCCATCATTATTTCCAAAGCTACTCACATTCCTAATCTCAAGTTTAACCGGAGCACCAACATGAAGTAGAAATCTTGCAGTTTGAGTAGTATCAAAGATGTAAGTGGAAAAAGAAGTTACTGTAAACAAGTCATAAGAAGTATTATTAAAAACATCTTCAAGAATAAGGCAGGAAACATCGCTGAATAAACTAGCATTTTCAATAGTTATGTTTTGAATACCACTAACACCAGATAATATTTTAATAGGAATATTAATTTCTTGGGAATTCAGTTGATTAATAGAGCAATCAATCCCATCAGATGAACTTGATATTGCTGGTAAAATTAGAT
>CAJWVX010000051.1 GCA_913048175.1 uncultured Flavobacteriales bacterium
ACTTCTTAAAAATATTAGATTACTGTTTATTAATTACACTGATAAATAGATTAAATAAATACTTTTACAAACAGTCAGTAAATAATTTTAACGTTCATTTTTATCAATTTTTTTTCGGTTTTCAGTTAAAAGGAGATTTTTTCAATATGAGAATAGTTGTTTCATTGGTGTTTTCTCTCTATTTTCTAATATTAGAGGCAACTAATCCAGGACTTTGGTATAAATTGTAGCATATTGCCTCCATTAAGTTTTATATATGCATTTTTTCCATACTTCTATATCTAGTAGAACCAACTTTAAACTACTATTTTATCTCGCCAAAAGTTCGATCGACTTTAAAACTTGTTTTCCCAATAAGTTTATTAAGTTTAAATTCCCACTCTATTAAAGGTTTGTTTTTTAGAGCCTTTTTGAGCATATTATTTTTCGTTTCTTTAATATTATTCTTTGACTGTAAACCTTTAAAAGAATGTCTTTGGGTAGTTCAATATTTACAGTATCTAAGACTTATTCTAAATTAGCTAGCTCATTTTCACTTGCTGTTTTGGTTAAAAACATAACAACTAAACCCTCATCATCAGTAAGATGATGCTTTTTAAATCCAAAATGATAAACACCTCTTTTTTTCAACCAAATCTCATCTTTATCTAAACTATAAGCATACTCTTTTCACTTCAACTTCTTCTTAACAGCATTCTTCTATAAAGCTATAATCGCTTTGCCTTTTGGCCGCAACTTTACATCTATAAAACTTGCATCTATTATCAATACCGTTTTGGCTATTATGTTATTTTTTTGTGCTGATTATTGATCGAAGAAAATAATTTCTCAAATGTTTTAGTTTTGGTAAGAACTGCTATAATCCTAATCAAAGTACTATAATCTGGATATCCTATTCTATAGTCATCCCAGTATCTAACTCCTTTAGAAATGGAAGTTAAATTAAGAGGGCCTAAAGAAAATAGCGGCTTAATAAAATTAGCTACCTATTTACTCGTTAGTCCATAACCAATTAGCGTTTTTAAAATAGTTAGTACTTAAACCTGTACTTCTAATTATTGAACTATCCGTCAAGGCATTCAAAAGAGACTTTAAATCAAGTGTGATAAAATTTTCATAACAAAACTTAGTTAATTCCTCTTTAAAGTATTTATCATCAAATTCAAAATCCTCTTTTAAAACTATATGCTCATATAAAAACGTTAAAACAAAACTACAGTCTTTTACATTTGGTTTTTCATCATGATATTTTGGAAATTCGTAGTCTTGAAAAATCCCTTTCAAAATTGTTTCTAGTAATTTTATTCTATTAATGGGCTTATATTCATCCAGTATTTTAGAACTTTCTCTTAAAGTAGCTATACCTTTTTTAACTGTTAGATCCATGTTCAAAATAAGTTAATATGAAAACAAAAAAATTCATGGTTTTTTAAATTATTTTGACACAATTATTTAAATTTACATCAAATACATCAATTTTCACAGCAAATACATCACAAAACTTAGAACTTTTGGTTCTGATATTAAAATAGTTGTAAGTTTGTAGATATATGAAAGAAATTAAAAAAATTAAAAGGATAAGAAAAATTAGAGGATTCTCTCAAACTTATATGGCACAAAACCTAGGTATTAGCCAGCGCGCCTACTCTAAAATAGAGCTAAACGAAACACAATTGAATTGGAAAAAACTAACCCAAATTGCACACATTTTAAAACTAGGTGTTTGGGAATTAGTAGATACCAGAAGTGAGTTTAACACTGAAGAAAATATAGCAGAACTAAATGTTGGCTTACTACAACAACTCATTAATAAGTATGAATCCAAAATTGAATCCTTAGAAATTGAGCTGGCTGAATTAAAGCAAAACACCGCTTAATTAACTACTAATTGATTGTTTTTTATTTTTTGTAAAACATTACTCCACTTAGTTTTCATTTTAATGTTATAAACATTGTTATATTCATTTTTTTTGCTTGTTTACTATAGTAAATTTAAATCATTGAGAAATTGAGGAGGTAATAATTTAAACGCTTCTTTTTTAAAGTTAATAGCAACTCTATTTCAAAACGTTTACAACTTTTAATATTACTTACGTTAAAAGTATTAACCATTTTTTTTTTAGAGACATATCCTTTTACCATAAAAGTAATTGCTATTTCTGTATATGAACAGTAAGCTCAAACTCATGTCTTTTATTGGTATTAATTTTATTTAATGAATCTTGATCAATAATAAAGATTACATTTTTTAATAACTTTTTATTTTCAGCTGAAGCGACAATCACGTTTAGCTCTAAAATTTTGAATTCATTTTGAGCAAATCCATTCATTGTAATGATTGTTAAGATGATTATTTATAATGTTCTCATGATATAAAATTTTAATTAATCATACTATTAGAAAAAACGTAGGCATTATTACTTTGTTCAATCAATTCAAAACGCTTTGCAATAATCAAATCAACAAGATCACTTATTACATATTTATGGCCTTTAAACTCGGTGTCGTGTAGTTCTATAATCACCATTCTACATTTCTTTAGAGAATTAGAATTCGCCTGTAAAAAGCTAATCTCTGCACCTTCTATATCAGATATAAGAACGTAGTCCTCTTCTGGTATTAGCTTGGTAACATCCTCAAGAGGAATTGCCTGAATAACATTTTCAGAATACTATACTAACTTGCCAAGCTCATTACTACCTCTATCAGAAAAATATAAGAGCTGTTTTATATGAGAAAGTGCACAGTTTAAAATTTGGTATTGATTGGAAGCCACTAAATTCAACTCAAAAATATCTTCAATAAGCGAAATAAGTTTTTTATTAGCTTCTAAACATATAATTTTATTGTTAGTTTGTTTAATTGCATTTAATGCTACAAATCCTAAGCTTGTTCCTAATTCTATAATAGGTAGTTCTTTAGTTAAATACTTCAAACAAACTCAAGTTCATCCTTTTCATATTTTCCAAAGTAATTAAGTGATATGGTTTTATTATTTACCAAAGAAGACTTTGTATTAATCCTTAAGCTTTAGTATGGGATTTTATTATTGTATAAATTTCTTAATACACCTCCTATCCAATTTAACAATATAGCTTGCATCTTATATTTCAATTTTTTCATTAGTTCTATTTTTAAGCACTTAATTTCATTTGTTGTATATTCAATTCCCAATTCCAAGCATCTCTTAATGCTTCTTTAATGCCATATTGAGCCTTCCACTTTAGTATAGAATTGGCTTTAGTTGTATCAGCATAAATTTGTTCAATATCACCTTCTCTTCTTGGCACTATTTTATAATTAAGTTTAACATTATTTACCGTTTCAAAAGTTTTTACCATTTCCAAAACAGAAATTCCTTTTCCTGTTCCCACATTAAAAGTCTCTGTGGTATTGTTGTCATCTAAAAATTTTAAAGCTTTAACATGTGCTTTGGCCAAATCTACTACATGTATATAATCGCGTAAACAAGTACCATCTGAGGTATTGTAATCGTTACCATAAATTTGTAATTGCTTTCTTATTCCTATTGCAGTTTGTGTAATGTAAGGCACCAAATTTTCTGGTTTACCAATAGGTAGTTCACCTATTAAGCCTGAAGAATGAGCACCAATGGGATTGAAGTAACGTAAAATTACTGCTCCCTCTTTTATCGTATCGTTAATCATTTGCTCTCCTACTTGCTTTGTATAGCCATAAGGAGATTCTGCCGCCTTTACTGGTGTTAACTCTGTTACAGGTAATTGATTGGCTTGACCATAAACAGTGCAAGAGGAAGAAAACACTAATTTGGGGATTTTAAAATCTAATACTAACTGTAATATAGTAGCTAACGATATTATGTTATTGTTGTAATATTTTAATGGTGAAGCAACACTTTCTCCAACAGATTTAAAGGCCGCAAAATGTATAACACCTGCAATATCCCCTAAACCAGAAAACAGTTCATGCATTGTTTCATAACTCTTACAATCCACACTATAATACGTGATTTTAGATTGTGTTAAAATGCACATTCTATCTATAATCCATTCTTGTGAGTTAGAAAAGTTATCAATTATTATTGGCAGATATCCAGCTTCAATTAATTCTATCACTGTATGAGAGCCAATAAAACCTGCTCCTCCGGTTACGATAATTTTGGGTCTATTTTCCATCTTTTTTGAAATAAGTTAAACATTAGGTTTTCTTTTTTAGATCGATTTTCACGAATCTGAATCACAAATAATAAAATCAGGAACTGATAAAAGAGAATGCCAAAATTGGTTTCTCCAAAAATTCCGAACTCTGTTAATGAATTAATAAATGCCGGTATAAAAAGGGCTATAAAGAAGTTTCCATACAAACTTGTTTTTCTTTCTTTTATAAAGTTTCTAATAGTTAAGACTAGCTGCCAAAACACAATAAAAAAACCTACAAAACCAATATTCATAAGAACTTGCATAAATGTATTGTGAGTCATTCTTGCAGCATAGGTGTTTAAACTTTCAAAATAATCAGTGTAGTTGATACGCATAAACCCATACCCAAAAAAAGGTTCTTTTACAATCCCCTCTTTCAATAAGGCAGTCCAAAAAGGAATACGGCCTGTCATACTAAGCACTTCATCAACTCCTCCTCCATCTTTAAATATTACAAACTTAAGTATGGGAGGTATGGCTAAGGCAACTCCAACAAACATAGCCACCTTCAATTTTTTATTGTTAGACTGAAGAATAAGGATACCCATGATTAATAAAAAACCAATGGCAGAAGATCTTGATGCAGTTAATGCTAACACAACAATAGATGTTAATAACATGAGAATTGGGAAAAATTTATGCTTTACCCGCTCCATATAAAGATAGGTCATTGCTGCACCAATACTTGAGAGCATTCCCAGTTCATTTGGGTTCATATAATAACCTCCCAAACGCTGCTCTTCTCCGCCTCGCATTCCTCGGTAAAATAAATCGGGTTCAATAAATGATCCAGCAATAAAAATGACCATTATGGGAAATATACTAACAGTAAAAATTTGTATTAAATTGATTGTTTGCTCTGGGAAATAAGCGTTAATCAAACTAATTACTCGCATAAAAACAAAGACAAAAACCAAGCTTTCAAAAGTCATTAACCATTGTAATATTGAATAGGGAACATCTGTAGACCAAGCAAATGAAGCCATACCTATCAACAAGTAAATCAAATAAAACACGGGAGCCAATACATTTTCGTATTTAAATAACGGGAGACTGCCCAAACGAATCAATCGAAATTGGATAATTATAATCAACCCTGTCATGCCAATACGTGCTATAATTTTAAACACTTGGTTAATGGTTCTATCTTCAACAATACAGAAATATCCAGCGATTTTAATACAGAGTACCAAAATTAATAGCGTACCAATATTTCTTACGATATAGGGCAATTGTTTAGGCATATACTTGTTCCAATTGAGTGACTATTTTTTTCCAATTAAATTGATTTTTAACCATGTTTTTAGCGTTTTCTTTTAAGCTTTTAATTTTTCCATTGTGTTTCCAAATTACTGCTGTTTGCATCGCATTAGCAACTACTGAGGGAGTGTTTTTTCTTAGAGTAATCCCTGCTTTATGTTCTGTAATATAATCGCCCATATTGGTTGCTTTACTTACAATACAAGGCACCCCTAAAACGGAAGCTTCCAAAACAACTCCTGGCAATCCTTCGTTTCGAGATGTGAGCATGAAATAATCTAATTGATTCATTTTTTCTATTTTTTCTTTACCGTAAAGGCTTCCTAAAAACTTTACCTGACCAGCTATGTTTAAGTTTTGTGCCAAGTTGACTAATTCATCCTTTTCCTCCCCATCTCCTATCAACCACAATTCACCTTTAAACCCTTTTTTTATATGGTATTCAGAAAATCCTCTTAAGAGAATATCCAAGCCTTTTGTCTTTATATCCAACCTACCACAAAATCCAAAAATGGGAACCGGATTTTCATTTTTGGAAACTGCGGGGATAGTGATCTCCTCTAGACTTTGTCCATTAGGAACCAATTGATATTTCTTAAATCGAAACAATTTCTTAGCCCCTTCAATTTCACTCTTCCCAATAAAATGTAAGACTTTTGCATTTTTAACAAATGCTCTTTCGAACAGATTGATATAAAGCTTCTTTTTCCAATTGCTTCTTTCCATTGCAATAGTGTTATAACTTCCGTGAGGTGTAAATACATAATCAAGCCCTTGCCTTAATATTAATTGGGCAATTAAAATAAACTGAGGTATAAATCCTCCATGAAAATGGAATACCGTTTTTTGATATTTTGAAAGTATTGCTGCTCTCAGCCCTTCGGGTAAAAAAAGCTTGGAGGTTTCTTTAAACAATAGTGTTGTATAGTTTCGTTTAGGATAATCATGAACTGGATTCTTAGTTATTCCCCAAACGCTTACATTATATCCTAATTCAGTTTGATGAGTGGCCAAGCTATTGACCACTTTGTTTACCCCATTCATTCTATTGGGATTTGCTTTTCCGAGTATAACATGTACTATTTCCATAATGTATTTAATTTTGAATTTAGTTTGATCACATAAAAACTAATGTTAATGACTTGTGTAAAAATCAGACCTACAAGAACTCCATAAATTCCCATTTGAGTAATAATTAGCTTTGCGGCTAACAAACTAAAGACCGTAGTAACAATATAGCTCCAAAAAAAGAGTTGATTCATCTCAAATGTTCTGATTACAAATCCTAACATAGTTCCAATAAAAACGAGCACATACAGTCCTGTAAAACCTAACAACACATTAGCATATTGCAAGTACTCATCTCCATAAAACATCGTAATTATTTGAGTTCTTGTCAATGCAATTGTAGTTAAAATAATCGCTGTTATTACTCCTCCTATAAGAAACATGGACTTAAAATACGCTACTGTTTTTTCACTTCCTTGTGCTTTTAAAAGCTCTGCTCCTTTTATAGGAATAATATTTTCTAAGGCTAAAAATAGCACATGCAATACGCCCACTATATTTTGAGCTATTCTTATTGCCCCAATAGCTACGGGACCAAGAAGCCCTCCTGCAACGATTATAAAAAAGTTACCAGAAACCCATTGCAGAAGAGCAGTCCCCACCAAATACTTAGAGAATGACCAATTCTCAGTAATGGTGTTTTTAATCATTAATAATTCTGTTGTAAATTGCACTTTAGGAAAATTGAAAAGAATAGCTCCTCCAAACAAAGCGCTTATTGCTAAAAGTGTGTGATTTATGGATAGAATATTTAAATAGTTTAATCCTAAAACGACTATTGGTTGTAAGCCATAAGCAATGCTATCAGCAATTAAACTTTTGAATGGATTTTTAAGGGTAAAGTTTACTCTTCTGTAAAAATCCTGTAAAACAAACAGTGCTGCAACTAATGGCAAACTATATAGTACTCCTTTAATTTCTAATCCAGGGTTATAAAGAAAAACACATTTAACAACGACAAAACATATAGAAAATGTTAGAATTGAAAACCCTAATTGAATGGAATGTACTGACTTTAAGTAATTTTCTCGATTTTCATGTTTTGGAAAAATAGTAAATAATGGGGCGGTTATAAATGCAAGTTGAATACTGCTAACAAACAAGACTAACATCCAACAGAAAGCAAAAATTCCAAAATTTTCAACACCTAAAAACCTTGCCAACAGTAATGCAAGAACAAAGTTAACTCCACTCACTAATGCCTGATCTATTAGCACCAATAGTTGCTGAGTGTTGTTAATGGTTATATGTGATATTTTTTTAAACATTGACTTATAAGTAATAATTGATGTACTGCTTGATTCTATTTATGAATCCTTTTTTTCTTGCTTTTTGTGTAAAACGAGACCCAATAAGGTTTCCATTATAATTACTTGCTTTATGGGCATTGGTTAACAGAAAATGAATGTTACTTAGCTGGTACTCTTCTGCTAACAAGTCTGCATTACTAATATAACTGATAGGCGTAAAGTTTACCCGTATGGTATAAAGTGTAAGGTCTGCCAACTTCATGAGCTGAACTGGATTAATTGAAATTGCCGTTGGTGAAGTATCTAGAATTACAAAATCAAAATTCACTCTTAGTTCTTCTAATTTCAGTTGAAAAAGTGAAAAATCTTCTTCTAATAGGTTTTCATTGTGCTGCGTAGTTACTATCAATCCATTTTTATCATAATCTTTTGTTGTTACGTTATTAAATTCTTTTACAAGCGCTCCCGAATTTGTAAGATCATAATTAATGGGATCAACATCAACCAAACAGACTTTATGCCCTAAGGCCATTAAAGCATTTGCTAATTTTTCTGCACTCACCGTTTTACCCTCTCTAGATAAGGATGAAGATACCACCACAATCTGATTAACTTTTAAGGTCTTTTTCAACAATAAGGATTTAGATAAGGTAATGTACTCTCCATCCATTTTATTCTTTATATTTCTAATGATCCCTGCTACCGGGATTTCAGAATTTCTTTCTAAATCTGCTTTATCTAAAACCTTTGCTCTAGCAAACTGACGAAGGTATACAAATGTTATTCCAAGAATCAACCCTAATAACCCACATACAAAAGTGATTAAGGTTTTGTTAGGTGACGCTGGTAATTTGGGTATATATGCTGGTTGTATAATTCTATGAAAAGAGGTTGTTGATGTTGAAGCAATAAAAGCTTCTATTCTTTTTTGAGATAAAAAATTATACACGGATTCTTGTAATATAAATTCTCTTTTTAAGACCTGTAAGTTCTTCTCTCTTGATGGAATATGATCAAATTTTCTTGACATAATAGCCAATTCTGCCTCCAACTTTTTTCGTCTGCTAGTGGCTTCTCTTTTATTAGTCTCTATTGCCTCTCTGACATATTTTTTTATTTCATCAATCTTATAATTAATCGCCTTTACTTGATCACTTTCTTCTTCATATTTTATTAATAAATCTTGTTTCTCATCACTCAATATTTTCAACTTTTTAATTAATTCAGTTAATAATAAATCCACAAAACCAACTTGTAGAGCAGTTTCTACAAAATAGTCGCCACTTTTTATATAAGCTTCTAACTCTATAATTGCTCGTTCATTTATTTGGGCATTAATCAAATCCGTTTCTAATCCAGACAATTGTCTTAAGCCAGTTTCTGTTTCCTGGCGAGTATTCACTACATTATTATTCATTTTATAAACTTCAAGTTCACTTTCTGCAAGCGCTAAATCCTTGCCTACTTCTGTTAATTTCAAATCGATAAATTCTACGGTCTTATTAGCTGCATAAGATTTCATGCCAATATAGTCTTCGATATAAGATTCGCATAAGGCATTATTAAAGTCGGCTGATTTTTGTGGAACTTCATCTTTAAATACCACTCTTAAAATGGACATTTCTTTGTCAATTGCCTTTACATCCAATTGTGCTTTTGTTTTATTAATTAACCCCTCTTCAGAATAAATGATAAAAGAATAAATTCCATTTAGTTCCAAGTTTTTCAATTGAACTATTGAATCTCTTTTAGTAATAGTAATTTCATTTCCATTAATATTAAACGGCAAATCGAAACCTCCACTAAATAGAATGGCTTCACCAGAATGATGATAAGTTAGTTTAAGTGAATTTTCATTAATAACTAAGCTTAAAGGTTGATCTAACAATTCATCGTCTATAAATTCATGATGTATTTTGAATGGACTGTTGTTGTACAATAAAGCTTCTTTGATACTCCCTACACGTTTAATTACTGTAGAGAAATCTACTTTTTCTAGCGCTTTTTTAATTATCAAATCAGACCCTAAAATTTCAGCTTCAGTTTGTATCATATCTTCAGCAGTAAAGACATCAAAATCCTTATACAAAGAACTATTAGAGAAACCGTACTTCTGGTTATCTAATTTAATTTTTGCAATAGACAAATAAGTTGTTGGTGTATACTGTATGATTTTTTTTGCAATAAAAACTGATAATAGAAATACTACAATAATTATAGGAGAACCCTTAATTAATGGTAATAGCTGCTTTTTTATATTTTGAATGGAAGCCATAATACTATTTTGATATTATTGATACGATTACAGCAAGTGCTGTTAAAGCGCTAGCAAATGGAATTAAGGTAGGTGCTTTTTTATCTATCGACTTTCCTCTTCTTGCATGCACGTTAATTACATCGCCTGCTTGTACTAATATTTGATAGTTATTATCAACAAGCTTGGTAAAGTCAATTTGATAGCTTTTGTTATTTCTAATGAGTTGGATTTTCTTTTTATCGGCATAAAACTCAAGCCCTTGAGCACTACCTATAATTTCAGTAAGCGTATTACTTTCTTTTTCTAAAATGTATTTCCCAGGACTTCTGACCTCTCCTAGTATTGTTACATCTCTATTTAAAACCTTTACAACAAGATTCGGGTCAACTAAAATAGTTGAATATATTGATACTAAAGTGTCTGCAGCCTCTAAACAAGTTAAACCGCCTAATCTTACTTTTCCGATTTTAGGAACCATAATATACCCCGCTGCATCTACCATTACCCATTTACCATAAACCTGGTTAGAGTTATGAATGCCGAATAAAGATCCAATGCTCATATTGTCATGATTCCAAACACTAACACTTATCTTATCATCAACATTAATTCTGTGTTGATGTGTTGAATCAATCGTTAATAAATCTTGAAGACTATTTGTTTGCTCGTTTTCAAAAATATTTTGGTACGCACAAGAACTAAATAATAGAGCTATTGCTACTAAAAAAAAGGTTGGTCTAATATGTTTCATGGTCTCTGGTATTGGTCTCTGGTATTGGTCTCTGGTATTGGTTTCAGTTGGTCTAAAATTGATTAAAACTGCATGTATATAGCTACAAGAACAATTAAAGCTACAAGAGCTGAAAAGAAAATTTTCGCAACTTTAAACTGCTTTTGATCTTCAACTATTTGATTGATTTTAGAGATCCTTTTAATTAAGCCTACAATTCTATTTAAAGCAAAATCATTTTTCTCAACATAATCATAAGCACCATACTTTAAAGAGGTAATAGCAACACGTAATTTTTCTTGAGCCGATAAAATAATAACTTGAATATTTGGGTTTATTGATTTAATCTTTTTAAGAATATCAACACCTTGCATTGAACCTAAGTTGTGATCCAATAAAACAATATCAGGTATCTTAAAAAGATTATCCATAAAAGCTTCTCCAGTTGAAAAATACTCTACCTCTCCAAGTCTATTTTTAAGAATTTCATTTTTAAGAATATTTCCATAAAAAGCATCATCTTCAACAATAAATATTTTTGGTAAATTTTTCATGATAATAAGTTTTAAGCAGTTAGTTTTAATTTATTTTTCTCTTTAATAGGATTAATAGCATCATTAATTTTACTAATAACCTCCTCGTCTAATTTTGAAATAAATAAACCCTCATGAATAAAAACCGTTTTATCAAAAGCTTTAGGTAAAGGTGTTAAGCAAAATATTTTTGAGTTAGACTTTAATCCTATCACCTTTCTTAAACAGGCTTCATAAGATTCTTTAGCGAAATAACCATCAATGACAATGACATCTGGCCACATTGTACACAAATTATTAATACCATGCTCAGGTTGAGTCCAATGCGTTAGAAGTGCATTTTCAAAATTTAGATGTTGGTTCCAGAAATCGGTTGTTAAGCGATTGAAACTGATGAGGAATACTTTTTTCTTTTTCATAGCGTACGTTTTAATTCAAACCTACACCTGCCTAAAGTGTTCCAGAAAAATAAATAATTGATATACAGTAAGTTAATTCATTTAAATTAACTTCTACGTTCTAAAAAGAGAGAAGATATCCCATTTTGGGAATTATTTTACAGCTTTTAGTTGCTCTAAAACTAATTTAAGATCGACAATAAATAATCTTGTTTTATGTAAAAGTGCGTTATCATCGTTTTTACAAATTTCAATTGCTTTAACCTCTTCAAACAATCTTACTATACAGACATAGTTTATTGATGGCTTTATTTTATGAGCGGTTAAACGAATCTGCTTAAAGTCTGATTTATCTATAGCCATATTAAGTTGTGCTATTTCTTTTTCTGTTTCTACTAAAAAGAGGTTTACCATTTTCTCTAAAAATTCTGGATCTCCCATTTCTTCTAATTTAGAAAGATTAAATAAAATTTCTGTTTCTCTATTAACTTGAATCCACTTAGTAAGCATCCTATTTAAGTCTATTTGAGCATAAGGTTTGGATAAATAATCATTCATTCCAGACTCAAAACACTTCTTACTATCACCACTAATTGCATTAGCAGTTAATGCGACAATAGGTGTTTCAACTTTTAAATCAGTCCTAATAATTTGTGATGCCTCTATACCTCCCATTTTGGGCATAGTCATATCCATCAATATCAGGTGATAAGTTTTAGTCTTAAGTTTTTCAATAGCTTCAACTCCATTTTCAGCTAAATCAATTATACAATTCCATTTCTCAAGAATGGTTGTTGCCATTAAACTGTTAACTGGGTTATCTTCAACCAACAGGATATTACTTCTCCTAAAATCTTTTTCTATTTTGTAATTTTCAGTGTTTCCTTTTTCTGAAGTCTCAATTTTTGCCTCTTCTAATTCAATCGTAAAAAAGAACTCAGAACCCTTATTTAATTCACTTCGAACTTCCAACGTTCCATTCATCAATCTTAAAATATTTTGACTAATTGATAACCCTAAGCCTGTTCCACCGTAAAGCCTTGTTGTAGAATTTTTTGCCTGTGAAAAATCTTTAAAGATGTTAATCAATTCACTTTCAGGAATTCCTATACCATCATCCTTTACAATAAACTTAACTAAGCGTTTATTACCTTTGATTTTAACCAAATTAACAGAAACAAGAACGAACCCATTTGTGGTAAATTTCACCGCATTACTCAATAAATTAAGCAAAACTTGCCCCAACCTTGTAGGGTCTCCCTTTAATATTTCGGGTAAATCGTCATCCACTTTATAGATAACATCAACTCCATTTTCTTCAGCTTTTAAACCAACTATTTCAGTAGATTTAGATATTAATTTTCTTAAATTGAAATTAACCAACTCCAATGAAAGGTTTCCTGATTCTATTTTAGAAAAATCAAGCAAATCGTTAATTAAAACCAATAAATTTTTAGATGAAGAGTTGATTGCAGATAAATATTTAGTCTGAGAATTATCTAACCCTGTCTGCTCAAGTAGTTCAGACATACCAACAATAGCATTCATAGGTGTTCTAATTTCATGACTCATATTTGCCAAAAAAAGCTCCTTTACTTTATTTAATTCTTCAGCTTTCAATTTAGCACCTCTTAAATCTGCTTCCATTTCCTTTCTATCACTAATATCTAAGTGTATACCTATAGAACCCTCTAAATGACCATTACTATTATAAAAAGGAGCTCCACTAATAATTACCCAAGCAATATCTCCATTTTTTTTTATTAGTGGAACTTCATAAACACTAGAAAGCCCCTTTAACCTTTCTTTGCTTTGTTTCCTCATTATTTCTCGAGATGAATCGTCTAAAAATAAATCAGCAGGAGACTTTCCTATCAATTCGTCTTCATCATAACCAGAAAGAGAGCAAAATTGAGGATACGACTTAATAATCTTATCCTCATTATCAACTTCAAGAATTCCTAATTTTAAGTTTTCTATAATACCTCTGTATTTTTCTTCACTCTGCTTAACCAATTCATTCGCTTGTTTCATTGCAGAAATATCATTGGCATAAACATTTATATAATTATTAGATTTAAACGGTACCGCATTAATCATGTAAATAGTATTATCAACACTTAACTCAAATTGATAATTAGATCCTATTAAAAAAGATTTTTCTAATTGTTTTGTGAAATTTTTTTTAGTCTTGCCATTCTTTTCTTTACTAAGATAAGCAACAATTCCTTTTCCAGAATTATTACTATACATTAAAATATGACCATGCGCAGAAAAACGCATAACTGGATTCGGGTTTTCTTCAGGAAAACGATTGGCATTTGCTACTAAATCTTTTAATTTCTTGTTACTCTCATAAAGCTCTAAACTTTTTGATTCTATAAAAGACTCTGCTTGCTTCCTTGCAAGAATCTGTCTTTCAAGAGCCTTTTTTAAGTTTTCTATTTCAGAATGCTTATCCAATTTTGCAAATATTAATTAAAACTATTTCTCCATTATTTTCTTCACTAAGCTTTTCTATTGTAACTTTTTCATTAAAATAGCTTATAGCTCCCTTAATTAAACCAACGGCAAAATCAGACATTGTTCTGGAAGACTTATACAATAAAGTCATATCATTTTCTGCATTGATTTCAGCATCAAATGACAGTAATTCAGCTTCAGGATAAATTTTTAAAACTTCTGGATGAATATGACTATCCATTGACTCAAAAAAACTAAAAGAATTCGGTTGATCCATAAACTGAGGGTAACCCTTACTTAGGAAATCAAAAAAGTAATCCCCATATATTTCTAATAAATCTGATACAGGAATATCTTTTAATTCTGATAATTTCCCAACCATTTTAAACATATCTTTAGGACTGTAAGTACCTACTGAGGTATAAATACCGTCAGTTTCTAATTCACATCCTTCTATAATCTGATTAACTACTTCGAGTCCAAATTTATTTTCAAATAGTTCTAAAAACTCAGTAAATACAACTCCTTTCATACTGCCTTAATTTTCCTGTTCTTTTAATAGTCTGTATATCGTAGACTTACCAATATCTAAAGCCTTAGCAGCTTCAATAACGTTATTATCATATTTATTTAAAAAGTGATTTATTATCACATTGTTATATTCTTTTAGTGATTTCTCTTCAAGGGTTAAATCAGCCAGTGGATCTGAAGACGGGAAATTAATATCTACAGAATCAATTTCATCTCCATCTGCCAATACGGTAGATAATTCAATCATTGCTTTCAATTCTCTTATGTTTCCGGGGTAACTATAGCTTAACAATTTTTGATTGGCTTTTTCTGAAAGTTTTTTGGAAGAGATTTCATTTTCTTTTGAAAACTCTTCAATAAAGTGTTTGGCTAAAATTAACACATCCTCTTTTCTAGCTCTTAAAGGTGGCAATTCAATTGGTAAACCTAACAAGCGGTAATATAAATCTTGTCTAAAATTCCCTTTTTTCACTTCTTCTAATAAATCTCTATGAGTTGCAACAACTACTCTACACCTTAACTTAACAACTTCATTCCCTCCAATTCTAACTACTTCCCTTTCTTGCAAAACCCTTAAAAGTTTACTTTGCATCTTAGGATCCATTTCTCCTATTTCATCCAAGAATATAGTGCCTTTTTCAGCCTCTTCAAACTTACCTTTCCTTCTGGTTTGAGCACCTGTAAATGCGCCTCTTTCATGCCCAAACAACTCACTCTCAATTAACTCTGAAGGTATTGCAGTTACATTTATTGCAATAAAAGGTTCTTTTTTTCGATCAGAATTATAATGAATAGCCTTAGCTACCACCTCTTTCCCTGTTCCTGTTTCTCCAGTAATAGATACCGTTATATTATTCGTAATCGCTTTTTCTATCAATCCAAACACCTTCTTTATTGCAGGACTATTACCCTTAATGGATTTAGAAAAATCATACTTTTTCTGAACTTCAGTTTTTAACTGATCAAGTTCATTTTTAAGATTTGTTTTTTCTCTAATATTTAATATAGAATTCCAAATTCTATCTTTAGTATCTTCATTTTTCACTAGATAATCATATGCTCCATCTTTTAACAAAGACACAGCAGTTGATATATCCTCTTGACCCGAAACAATAATCACTTGAGAGTTAGGAGATTCTTTCTTTAAAAAAGATAGTAATTCTTTACCATTGGTATCAGGTAAAGAATAATCTAAAGTGATCACATCAGGTTTCTCATGTAGTGCTTTAATTAACTTTTTCCCAGAATCAAACGTTTTTACTTCGTATTCAGGGTTCAGCTCCAAATGATATCTCAATATCTCACTATACCAAATATCATCCTCAGCTATAAATATTTTAAATCCTTTCAAAATTTTATTTTTTTAATGTTGATTAGCTTTTACGGTTTAAACTAACGTTATGTTTCAAAATAGGATTTTTCCCAAAAAAGAACCCATTAGTTTTAAAAAATAAAAATAAAAATAAAAAATCAATTAAAAACAGTTAATACACTTAAAATTAAAGAACATAGACTCTTATTATGTTTAATCTCTTTCGTGATAAAATGAACTTTAAAATTCCCAAATATGGAAAAAATATATTCCTATACTTAATCAACTCAAAAAAACATAAACTAATCATTACCTAAAAATAAAGCAGAGCCTTTACTGTTGACACAATCTGATTGTTATTCTGAAAAAAAAGTTCTAAACTTATTATTTAAATCAGAATATTTGGAAACTTTAAATCTGAAATTACATATGCAATTTATAGAATTCCAAAGCAAATTGATTCTTAAAATATGACTACTTTATTTTAAAGATATTATTGATATTGATAAAGAATTGTAACAGGCAAGAATATGTACAAGAAAATTAATTCAACAATTTATTAGGTAATAACCTCTAAAGCCATACGGTTTAGCCACAATTAACTTACTTTTATTGACTGACCTAATTCGCTGACTATCTATTAAATATGTACTTTTATTTTTTGATATTTTCATGCTTCAACAACCTATCATTTGCCCTTACTGTCAAAACCTGCTTTTAAAAACAAGCAATAAGAGTTATGCTTGCGAGCTTAACCATAGTTTTGATGTCTCTAAAGAAGGTTACATTAATTTGTTACCGGTAAATCAAAAAAAATCAAAATCTCCAGGAGATAATGAAATGATGATTTCTGCAAGACGAAACTTTTTAGAATTAGGTTTTTACGATCCTTTAATCGAACATATAAAAAAAATAATTAAAGAAGACTTTACTTTTAATAATAATCATTTTGTTGCCTTAGATGCAGGATGTGGAGAAGGATATTACTCCGAAAAAGTGATGAATAATGTACCCGGATTAACGAGTCAAATTATTGCAACAGATATTTCTAAATATGCCGTAAAAAATGCTGCAAAAAAGTATAAGGCCAATTTTTACTTTGTAAGCTCAGTATTTAATTTACCAGTTGCACCTGAAAGCATAGATCTTATTCTTTCTATCTTCTCTCCTATTCATCCAGAAGGTTTCCAAAGGATTCTTTCTAAGGATGGTTATGTAATTGTGGTTAGTCCTGGCGAAAACCACTTAAAAGAATTGGCAGAATTAATTTACGATAACTTTAGAGAGCACAAAAATAATGTAATCGAAAAAATGACTCGATCTTTGGAGCATCATGCTACAAAAAAAGCCACTTACAATATTCATATTACTGATACAGAATCCTTACTTATTTTATTAAAAATGACTCCTTATTACTGGAGTACTAGTAAAGAGAATTTGACCAAAATAGAAAGTTGTAAAGACATTAACATTACTTGTGATTTTAACATCTCTATTTTTAAGCGCTAGTTTCAGTTAATAACTGAAGCAGAAAAAACTTAGACAACTGATTTATTTTTTTAATAAATAGATAATTTTCGGACCAAAGTTTAAATTCCCTTTTAATTACTCCATTTCTTTTAACCAATTCTGGATATAAAATTTTTCTTTTACTATTAATAAGATAAGAAAAAACTTCTATGTATCCTTTATCCATCATTTCTTTAAAATATAGTTAGTAAAATGAATACTAAAATACATCCTCAGTATTGAGTAAAATTTGAAAAATAAACTGTCAATTATCCTCAAATTTATAGACACTTATATATTCAATTTTTCACATCATAAATGATAATATATTTGCGTTTTAGTTTTATCTTTAATAGGAGTTGTTTTTGTTAGATCATTTAACGCTTCACCCAAGCTAAAATAGTACCCAAAGTCTTTTGATGTGATTAGCTTAATTCCCGTCCCAGCAGTCCTAGGATCTATATTTAATTCTTCTGCAATTTTTTCAATGTACTCTTGATCAAACCAATTAGTGGCATTAATTAGAGGTCTTATTTTTTCTAATAATTCAAATGTTAAATAGTGGCCAAGATAGCTCTCTAAAGTTGGTATATTTTGTCTATTTAGATTTTCAATAATAACAGCCTTTCCTAGGAAAAGTAATTATTCAAATCAATTGCTAAATTATTTGACTTGAAATACTTTTGGAAATCAACATAGTCTGTAGGACTTATTATAAAAGTTATAATTATAATTGAAAAACATATAATTATGAAATTGCTCTAATATAAAATCTTCAAATCCCCTCATTCTGTCGACATCTCATTTACTGCTTTTTTGCGAGCGACTTTAACTCAGAAGCGTCAGATAAATCGACAACGTATTTAGAGCTACAAATTGAGATAATTGAAAATATTGCCAAAGGAAATGACGGAGCTATTTCCTTTTTATCTGAAATTATTGGAAATTCTGAATGCAAAAGTCAACCAAAAAAGTACTTCTTGAATTCTGATTTATCATTAAGGAAAATATTGATTCTACTTTCAGTCAACAACTGCTTATCTTTTTTAGTACGAACTGGATAACCTAGGGTAGCAAATGCTATTCTCATAAATAATCCACGATCGATCAAATGTGAATTATTAATATAATCAGATCTAAGCCCTTCAAAAAATTCTCCTCTTTTTCTTTCTAGTAAAATTCCAAAATCTAAGAATAATTCTTTTGCGAAGCAATTAACAAGGGAGTATTAGAACTAGGATCTGCAGCATTAAATGTACTCTGTTTATTAGTAGCTTGCGATATCCCTTCAATTAACTCTAGTTTTTTATCAATTTCAGTAGCGTTATCTGAACTAAATGTAATTATTTTCACTAAGACCTCTTTCTACTCTAATTTATTATTAAACTCACCATCAGATAATATTAATTCTTCGTATAAAAGACTAATTGTATATGCTGTATGACTTCCATTAATAATTTGAAGATTATTAACACTCAACTGAGCTTTATTTTTTTGGCCAATTCTTTGATTAAAGTGCGTTTCATCAGATAAAATAGTAATCCCATTGTTAAACAATGCAAACTCATTAGTATTTTTTTAAAATATAGTTTGTTTTATATCAGAGTTTATACTTCCTTGTTTAAGTGTAAGATAACTTCTGGAATTATATTTCAGTACATATTTTTTTTACTTATGCATTATTTTGTCGATCTCTATTAAAGGAATGAACAAAACGGTAATATCACAATCTCCTTGAGTTGTGTCAACTGAATAATTTATATGAGCTCCTGAGGATTTATCACTTAGATTAACATCAAGACATATATTACTATAATTGTAGAATGTGCCCGATACAATAGGAAATACTAAATCAGAAAATATTTTTTACTGTTATATACTTTAGCTGGAATTCCAGAAGCCAATAGTCTTAATTTGCTATCAGGAACTTTAGCTAAATTCGCTAAAAGAATAACTTCATATCTATAACGGTCGATATCAGGCAAATTTCTAACCTTTCTTTGCATCCCTAATAATTTACCGTTATGTGACATTCCATTTTCGTGACAGGTTTCACCATCTAATATTCTATCAATATCCATTTTCAATATCTCACTTATAGAAATATCTTTATTCTCAAAATTATCTTCAGTCGTTCGAAATTTTGATTGAAGAAATAATATGGACTTAGCATTCTCATTAATATAATACCCATCAATTCCTACATCATGAGTAGCATCGATCACGTATTATTCACGTAAATCGAAATCTAATAATACCAATTGTGCTTTAAAAAAAAATGAATATAGTCTCTTTCTCTAGCTTTATTTACTTTTCCAGTATCTTCTGATTCTAGATGATAAAAAAAAACGAATTTTCAGGTGCTTCTGATCTGATTCTAACTAATATATTAATTAGAATTAAATAGTTACTCATTTTCTAAGTTTTACATTGATACAAATATTCTAAAAAGTCCTATTTTTCTTGAAAGGCTTCGGCTTGAGTTCAAAAAATAGAAAATGAATTATTAAAAGTAATCGATTTTTGCTCTAAAATTTATTTTGGAACTTTTTTTTTAAAAAATTCCACAAGGAAGTTTTATTTTGACACAAGCTGCACATAAGTAAGCCGTCCCTGCTGAGTCCGAACCAAGAAAAAAAGCAAAATTATAACTATCAGTAGTTTACAAAAGTATTGGAAATAAAAAAAGGAGCTACAAGAAGTTTCATATTCTATGTTTTGACCCCCGTTAAACGAGAGTGTTATTCTAAAATTCGATGATTAATTAA
>CAJWVX010000052.1 GCA_913048175.1 uncultured Flavobacteriales bacterium
CTGAACAAAAAAGAACTAATGTTAATCCTGATAATAATGCTTTAAGTTTCATAATATTTTGCTTTAAGTAATTAATGTACTCATAGTCATACAATTTGAATGCCAAACCGTTAAATTAAGTTGTTTTCTGCTAAGTATTCTGCAATTTGTACAGCATTTGTTGCTGCACCTTTTCTTAAATTATCTGTAACTACCCACATGTTTAACGTATTTGGTTGCGATTCATCTTTTCTTATTCGTCCAACAAAAACATCATCTTTTCCTTCAGCATAAATGGGCATTGGGTAAGTGTTGGTGTAAATATTATCCTGTAAAGTGATTCCATCTGTTTCGTGTAAAAGTTTACGAACTTCAGCCAAATCAAAATCTTTTTCAAACTCAATATTTAAGGCTTCTGAATGTCCTCCAACAACAGGAACACGAACAGCAGTAGCGGTAATGTTAAGGCTAACATCTCCCATAATTTTTTTCGGCTCATTTACCAATTTCATTTCTTCTTTGGTATAGCCATTCTCCTCAAAAACATCGCAATGCGGTAAGCAATTTTGATCTATCGGATATGGATAAGCCATTTCTCCAGCTATCCCGTTTTTTTCGTTTTCTAACTGTTTAACAGCCTTAACTCCAGTTCCGGTAATAGATTGGTAAGTAGAAACTACTACTCGTTTAATCTTGTATTTTTTATGAAGAGGATTCATCACCATCACCATTTGTATGGTAGAACAATTTGGGTTGGCAATTACTTTGTCTTTAGCTGACAATATAGAAGCGTTAATTTCCGGAACAATTAATTTGTTACTAGGATTCATTCTCCAAGCAGAAGAATTATCAATTACTGTTGTTCCTGCTTCAGCAAATTTTGGTGCCCACTCTAAAGAGGTATCTCCACCAGCAGAAAAGATAGCCACATCTGCCTTCATATCAACTGCTGTTTGTAAGCCAACAACAGTATAGTTTTTTCCTTTAAATTCCAATTGCTTTCCAGTTGATCTTTCTGATGCTACAGGAATAATTTCTGTTACAGGAAACTTCCTTTCAGCTAGCACTTTTAACATTACTGTTCCAACCATTCCGGTTGCACCAATTACAGCTACTTTCATAATTAAGTATATAAAAAAAATAAAACTTGGTCGCTACTTAAGTAGACAACCACAAAATACCTCAATAATTATTTTCAGGTATTGCTTGACAAATGTAAAATTAAATTTTGTGATAGTATAAAAGGCGAAGTTTAAACCGTGTAATATTTCACAATTTAACTATCTTCTTGTTTGGTAAAAATAAATTAACAAATTGGCTACCTTTATAAGATGTTAAAAAAATCAGGAATTATATTTTTATTACTGCTTAATATTCAGTTGGGGTTTTCTCAATTTTCAGATGATTTTACTGATGGAGACTTTACCATAAATCCTATTTGGTCAGGTGATAACAGTTTTTTTAACGCAACAACAAATGAGTTAAATTCACAAAGCCCATCAGCAGGAAGTTATTATTTAAGTACTCCTTCAAGTTTAGCTTTAAATGCCCAATGGGACTTTTTCTTTAACATGCAATTTGGTACTTCTGGTGTAAACTTTATTGATGTTTACTTAACCTCTGATATGGCTGATGTTACAACACCAAATGATGGTTATTTTGTTAGAATTGGAGGAACACCTGATGAGATTTCGTTGTATAAATTGGTTGGCGGAGTAGAAACTATTTTAATTGATGGTCCTGATGGAGTTATAAATAGCACTTCTAATAACCCTTTTGATGTTCGTGTTACAAGAGATGCTAGTAATAACTGGACTTTGTTTTATGATGATGGAGCAGCAAGTAGTTTGATTTCTATAGGAACAATTATGGATAATTCAGTAACCACCTCTTTGTTTTTCGGGCTTGCAATTACCCAATCAGGAGCAGCAAGCGCTGTTAATGGTCATTTCTTCGATAACTTTAGTGTTGGACCAATGGGAGGTGCGGATGTTTCTGCTCCACAAATAGATTCTCTTGTAGTATTGAATGCTAATAATCTAGATGTTTATTTTAATGAGCCAACTGAACTAACATCAGCTCAAACACTTTCAAATTATTCTGTTGACTTAGCTATCGGCAATCCAAGTTCAGCAGTTAGAGATGTTGTAGATTCATCAATTGTTCACTTAACTTTTGCAACAGCTTTTACCAATGGTCAGAATTACAACTTAACTACTACAAATGTTACTGATACTCTTGCAAATGCAATTACAAGTAGTGTTGATCTATTTACTTATTTCGTATTTATTACTCCAAATTATGGAGATGTAGTTATTAATGAAATTTTTGCTGATCCTACTCCTCAAGTTGGTTTGCCAACCGAAGAATTTGTTGAATTGTATAACAACACAAGTAATCTATTGGTCTTAAATAATTGGCAATTTGTTAATAGTACAACAGTAAAAACACTACCTAACGTCTCTTTACAACCAAACAGTTTTGTTCTATTATGTGATATTAATGATACAGCACTTTATTCTCCTTTTGGAGATGTAATTGGTATTAGCTCATTTACAGCAATAGTTAATGGAGGCGATAGTCTTACTTTAATGGATGATAACAGTAATGTGTTGGATATTATTAATTATAACATTAGTTGGTATCAGGATGTTGTTAAAGATGATGGTGGATGGACTTTAGAAAGAATTAATCCAAACCATTCTTGTAGCAACGCTGCAAACTGGATCGCATCAAATGATGTGAGTGGAGGAACACCAGGAGCTCAAAACTCCGTTTTTGATAACACAGCCGATTCTCAATCTCCTCAGATAGATTCTGTATATGTTGTTTCATTAACTCAGTTGGAAGTCTTTTTTTCAGAAACGATGGACAGTACAAGTTTAGCTAACGCTGCTTATGCCATTTCAGGCCCAAGTTCTATTTCAGGAATTATGGTTCAACCAAATTTAACAGAAGTATTATTGGATTTAACTCCAGCAATTGACTCATTAACTCTTTACACGCTAATCATTACTGGAGGAACAGATTGTTCTGGAAACAGTTTAAATCCTGATTCTATCATTTTTAGTAAAGGAATAGCTGATACTATATCTCCACAAATTGATTCTTTAATAGTTATTGATGGGAATAACTTAGCTGTTTATTTCAACGAAACGGTAGACTTAGCAACAGCTCAAAACTTAACTAATTATGCTGTTGATTTAGGAATTGGAAATCCAAGTGCTGCGGTGAGAGATGCTTTAGATTCATCTCTTGTGTATTTAACTTTTTCTTCTGCTTTTACCAATGGTCAGAATTATAATTTAACTACTCAAAATGTTGAAGACTATGCTTCAAATACTATTGTAACTAGCATTAATCCATTTATTTATTTTCTGATTGTTGCTCCAAATTTTGGAGATGTTTTGATCAACGAGATTTTTGCTGATCCTAGTCCTCAAGAGAATTTACCAACAGAGGAGTTTGTTGAATTGTACAACAAATCAACCAATACGTTTGTGTTAAATAATTGGAAGTTTGTTAATTCAACAACAATTAAAACTATTCCAAATTACACGATTGCTCCAAACAGCTATGTTATTCTTTGTGATTTAAATGACACGGCTCTTTATTCTCCTTATGGAAATGTAATCGGAATTAGTTCTTTTTCTGCCTTAACAAATGGTAGTGATAGTTTAACATTAATGGATGATAACAATAATGTTTTAGATATCGTGAGTTATGACATTAGTTGGTATCAGGATAATGTTAAAGATGATGGTGGTTGGACCTTAGAGAGAATTAATCCAGACTATCCTTGTAGTAATGCTGCAAACTGGATAGCCTCAGCAAATCCAAATGGAGGAACACCAGGAACACAAAATTCCGTTTTTAATAATACACCTGATTTTCAGTCTCCGCTGATTGTTTCTGCAATTCCATCAAGTACAACTCAAATTTCTATTTTGTTTAACGAAACAATGGATAGCACTAGTTTAGCAAACGCAGTTTTTAATCTTTCGGACGGAGTTACAGTTGCCTCCTTTGTTGTGTTTAGCAATTTACAAGGTGGAGTTTTAACAACAGGCACACCTCTTGATTCTTCGATAGTTTATACGTTAACAATTGTTGGGGCAAATGATTGTTCAGGAAATATTTTAAATCCAAACACTATGGACTTTGGGATTGGTGCTAAACCATCTAAATATGAAATTGTAATTAACGAGTTGTTTGCAGATCCTTCTCCAACAAATGGGTTACCTACCGAGGATTATTTAGAAATTTATAACAACACGTCTAAGATTCTTGATTTGACAAATTGTTGGATTTCAGATTTAACAAGTATGGATCAAATTAATGCAGGTAAAATATTGCCCGGAGAATACGTTATTATTTGTGATAATAGTTTTGAAAATCAGTTTACTCCTTTCGGAAAAGTGATAGCAGTAACTAGCTTCCCTTCTTTGAACAATTCTGAAGATGTGATTACTCTTTTTACAGAAGATACAACACTTATTCATTCCGTTCATTATTTTGACTCTTGGTACCGAGATGATAATAAAAAAGATGGTGGCTGGAGTTTAGAAATGATAGATCCTAACAACCCTTGTGGAAAAGCTGATAATTGGATCGCTTCTACAAAGTGGTTTGGTGGAACACCAGGAACAGAAAATACTGCTTTTGGAACTAATCCTGATGTCGTTTTGCCAATGCTTACTGAAGCAAACGTAACAAACGATTCTACAGTTGTAATCACTTTTAGTGAAGCTATTGATAATGAGGGTTTGATGGCTGCAATTTATGCAATTGATAATGGCATTATCATTAGTGTAATTCAAATCATTGACAGTAAAAATGTTCAGCTAAACCTGTCAACTAAACTTACTTTTCAGATTAAATATACTATTACAGTTACTGGTGCTTTCGATTGTGTAGGGAATATAATTGGCTCAAATAATACTGCAATATTTGCATTGCCAGAACAAGGTTTTGCCGGAGATTTAATAATTAACGAAGTGCTTTTTAATCCTTTTGCAGGGAGTGAAGATTTTGTTGAGGTTTACAACAATTCTAATAAGTTTATCAATTTACAAGATTGGAGCTTGGCTAATCTAGAGAATGATAGTATTGACAATTATAAAACACTTATAGATCAACCAAAATTAATTTTGCCAGGAGAATTTGTACTCTTAACTAAAAATAACCAAGGTGTAGAGAATGATTATTTAAATGCTATTAGTTCTACCTTTTTACAAATGGAAACGCTGCCAACTTATAGTAATGATGCTGGAGATGTTTATCTAATCAACAACTTAAATATGGTGGTTGATGAGTTTCATTATGAAGATGATATGCATTTTGCATTACTTAATAGTGAAGATGGAGTTTCGTTAGAAAGAATAGATTATGATCGCCCATCAAGTGATGAGACCAATTGGCATTCTGCTGCAGAAGCTGTTGGGTTTGCCACTCCAGGATATGAAAATTCTCAATATTTAAAGACAGATAATGATGGGGGTGACCTTGTAATTTCTCCAGAAACTTTTTCTCCAGATAATGATGGTTTGGATGATGTTGTTAATATTTCTTACAATTTTGCGAGTGAAGGATCTGTTGCAAACATTATTATTTATGATGCTAAAGGAAGGTTAATTAAAAATTTAGTTAAAAATGAATTATTAGGAGTTTCAGGAACTTTTAGTTGGGATGGAATAAATGAGAGCAATGAAAAAGCGCGCATAGGTATTTATATTATTTTTGCAGAAATATTTGATGTTGATGGCAACGTTAAATCATATAAGAAAACAACGGTATTAGCAGGTAGATTTAATTAAAAGATGGAAGAAGCAATAAAAAAGTTATATAAAAAATTAGGGTTAAGATATCAATCACACCCATGGCACGGAATAAACTTAGGGGATAATGCTCCAGAAGTAGTCATGTCATTTATAGAAATGACTCCTAGTGACTCTGTTAAGTATGAAATAGACAAAGAATCTGGTTACATAAAAGTTGATAGACCTCAAAAGTTTTCAAATATAGTTCCTGCTTTGTATGGCTTTTTACCTCAAACATATTGTGCAGAGAAAGTTGGAGAATACTGTTCCCAAAAATCTGAAAGAGAAGGAATATTTGGAGATAAAGATCCTTTAGATATTTGTGTTTTAACGGAAAGAAACATTACCCACGGAAACATTATTGTTCCAGCAATTCCTATTGGCGGATTTAGAATGATTGATGATGGGGAAGCTGATGACAAAATTATTGCCGTTTTAAAAGGTGACGAGGCTTATGAAGAGTGGAAAGACATAAAAGACTGTCCTGAATCAATCGTAAAACGATTAAAACATTACTTCCTAACATATAAAGGTATTCCAGGAGAGAGTTCGCCTAAGGTTGAAATAACACACGTCTATGGCAAAGAAGAGGCTTTAGAAGTGATTAAAAGAAGTCGAGAAGATTATTTAACCCACTATGGAGATATTGATAATGAGTTATCTTTAGCTACAAAAGAAGTTATGGGCTTAAAAGGATAAACCTATTTTCAATAAAAAGAAAGAGGCTTGATGATTCAAGCCTCTTTCTTTTTATTGAAAATATTATTTCAGTATAGTTAAAGATCCTTTTATTTGTTCTTCTAAATCATTAACAGTTAAGATATAGAAGTATGTTCCTTCTGAATGACCACCACCGTCCCAATCATTAGAATAGTCGATTTGTTCGAAAACTTTATTTCCCCATCTATTAAACACTACTAGACTATTACCGCTATGAAACTCTAAGTTTTTGAAGACTAAGAATTGATTGCTTGCATCTCCATTTGGTGTAATAACATTTGGAACAATAATATCACTTATAATTAAGAATTCTTCAGAATACGTATTAACACAATTACTGTCAGAAACAACAGACAATAAAATTGAATATGCTCCTTGTTGATTAAAAGTTACAGAATGTGAGCCCTGTGTTGCTGCTATAGAAGGGGCTGCACCAGTTAAGTTTGTTGCATCAAAATTCCATGACCAACTTTCAACATTACTAGAACTATTATCTGTAAAGATTACTGGTTGATTTGGTTGAGCATTAGTTGTTGGAGATGCTGTAAATGCTGCTGTTGGAATTGGGTTTCCTACTAAATTAACAGTATCAACATCTGTACAACCATTAATATCTGTTACTGTTACGAGATGTTGACCATGTCCAGCAGAAATACTTGGTGTAACTTCTCCAGAATCCCATAAATAAGTATCAAATCCAGCATCAGAATCAATTGTAATATTTTCACCAATACAGAATCCTACTATTCCCGTAATAGTATTATTTGGGGAAGCTGATGTAACTACAACGTTAGTATCACCAATACACCCATTTCCATTAGTTACAGTTACAGTTACAGGGCCTGCAGTAGCAGTTGTTGTAGGTGTTATGTCTCCATTAGACCACAGGTATGTAGAGTATGGAAGTGTAGTGCTTAGAGTTGTACCATTACTATCGTTTGCACAATAAAACAAGTTTCCAGTAATTAAGGGAGTTGGCAATGGTATTTCAGTAACAATATACGATGCTGAAGTATCAGTACAACCATCAATTGTTCCAACTACAATTAAAGTATCGTTTTGATTTACATTAATTGTTTGGGAAACTTGGACAGGAACAGTATTCCATGAAAAACTATCATATCCAGTTCCAATACTGTCTGCATCTAAGATTACAAAACTTCCTTCACAAAAAGTATTAAGACCAGTTATTTCTGGTTGCGGTACAATTGTTAGATTTACATAATGTGTATCAGAAGTTGCAGAACAGGTATTTAATGTAACATCAACTGTGTATTGACCAGCAGTTACATAAGTTGTTTGTGTTGTAGCGCCATTACTCCACAAATAATTGTCAAATATTGGACCTGCATCTAAAAGAACACTATCTCCAGCACAGTAATTAGTATCACCTCCAATAGTGATACTTGTAGGAAATGCACCTACTGTAAATGGGTTAGAAACCCCGGGGCATCCGTTAGTATCAATAACGGATACCGTATATGCTCCTTGCATTACGTAAATGCTATCCAAAGTGTCATTTGGTAAAGAATTCCAATCATAAGAAACATATCCTAATGTTGCATTAAGTAAAACGCTATCTCCAGGACAAATTATTGTGTCTCCAATAATTAAAGGCAAAGGCACAGGGAGTTCTAGCACATCCACGCTTACAGTTTTATAGCAACCATTTAATTCTGAAGTCACCCAATAAGTATTTGTTGTATCTACGTTTATCGTAGTATCTATAGAGCCGTTACTCCAAATGTAAGAGGTTAAATTTCCAGGGGTAACCGTTAAGTCAGAATTACCACCTTCACAAAATTCTAGATCTCCAATTATTTCAGGGTTAAAAGCAAAGAAACCCGAAGTATCAATAAAAACATTATAATCTACAATTGTTGTTTGGGCAGGTGTTCCATCGTCTATTGCTGTATATGTGATTGTGTTTATTCCAGCATTACCAATCCCTGCAATTATTTCAACCGAAGACTCTGCAGGATTTCCTGGAGTATTATTTACAACAGAAAAACCGGTAGCACCATTAAAGTTTATTACAATAGTTGTTGTTTCTCCAATCTCTGGAGATAAAAAGAGTGCATCAATTATTAAGGTATCATTAACTCCACACATCTTTACTGTATCACATGCCCCACCACCACTTGCTGAAATAGCAGGAGTAAAATTAGCTATTGGAGGAATATTGGTTCCACTGCATACATTAAAGTAAAACGATTGATTATCCAACCAATCTACTCCGTCATTTAGTCCACTTGGGCCATCATAAGCTGCTCCAGCTTGATCAAAACGACCTAGCTGAATAAAGCTTGTGCCATCTCCTTTATTTACTCCAACTGTTGAAGGAAGACCTCCAAACCCATTTACACCTTGTGAAGCATCTCCTGTTGTCCATTGCATATCACCATAACAAAAGGCGATATTGTTGCCTACAGGAAGTGCTGGATCAGAACCATCTGTTATGATAAGCTGAAAGGTGTTTACTTTATCTGTGTGAGAATCGAAATATCCAACCCCCTCCCAATTAATGTACATTGCTGTGGGCGTTATTTTGTATTTTACGTCCCCTATTCCTCTTGTGTCAACATCCCCCCAAAATGGAGCAACCATCACGTAATCTGAGCTAGGAAAACCTGCTGGATCGTATGTAGCATAGGGAGTGCCAAAAGAAACATTTCCATTAGTGTTTACGAATAAATCATTGTAATTAGTTCCGTACAAACAAAATGTAAATGGGATTGATAATAGTGAAGTGCTTAAGTCATCATTTGGAGCAAATGCGGTTGTATAAGTTGCATCAGGAGTAACATAACAGCCACAATCACTAGTTTTCTTTTTTGCTTTGAACCCTCCTTTTATTAGGTTGTTTTCAATATTTTCTGAAAAATCTAATTGATTAGAAAATTTAAAGTTTGCAGGAATATTTCCTGCTTCTTTCATCTTCTGATAGTTTTCTCGCTCTTTTTTAGCTTCATCATAATTATTTTGTGCAATTGAAGAAAATATAAAAGCTCCAAGAAAAATAGTGATAAATATTTTTTTTAACATTTTTTTGTTTTTGTTGTAAGACGTTTATAAAATAATAATAGTTGCACGAATATAGTAAACGCCTGCATTATTTAACATTTCAGGTGTAAAATGTTTGTAATTTATTGGAATCCTATCAGGAGGTTTTAAGTTATTCAAGAATAGTGAAAGAACTTTTTAATGGATCTAGACCTTCAACCTCAAGGATGAAATAGTATGTTCCCACCGCGTGATTATCTCCATCCCAATCATTTTTATAATTTTCTTGCTCAAAAATTTGGTTTCCCCAGCGAGTATATATTGTTAGTTTATTGTTAGGGTAGTACCATAAATTTTGAAATACTAGGTTATCATTTTTTAAATCTCCATTTGGAGTAATTACTGTGGAAGCAATAATTTTATCTACAATTAAATATTCTTGTATTACAGTATCTGAGCATCCATTCGCTCCTTCCACAATTAATTGAATTGAATAAGTTCCTTGGGTACTGTATTCAGCTGAATTAGACCCATCTGAATTAGAAGATATAGGGTTTGCATCACCATCATTATTGTTGTCAAAATTCCAGTTATACGTGGTAATATTGCCAGAAGACTGGTTGGTGAAAATTACAGGTAGATCTGGTTCTTGGTAATCGAGAGGTGAAATGGAGAAGTTAGCAACTGGTGCAGGTTTAGGTGTTAATACAATTGTAGAATCATCTTGGCAACCTTTTGAATCAGTAACAGTAAGAGTATGAGGGCCAGCACCAGCATTTTGTAATGTTTGTGTGTTTTCTCCAGAGTCCCAAGAATAATTCCAAAGCTCAGAATTAGCAGTAATATCAACTGTTTCTCCAGAGCAAAATTCGTTAGGAGTAGAAAAAGAAATCATAGGGGCAGAAGAGGTAACCAGCCCCGTTCCAACTCCAGGGCAGTCATTTGTATCTATTATCTCAACCCAAATTTGTCCAGTGGAAGCAAAAGTTGAACTAATCGAATCGGTGTTAAACCAGCGATAACTAACATAATTATCAACCGTATTAATTATTATACCATTAGTATCGTTTGAGCAATAGTGTAAATTTCCTACAAAAGTTACTTGAGGTCGTGGGAATTGCTTTATCGTAAATGGCAGAGCGGTTGCTGAGCAGCCATTTAACATGACATCTACGGTATAAGTACCTTGTTGAACATTGGTAACCAAAGCGTTTGTGTCAGTTGGACTTGAATTCCAAGAATAACTGTCATAACTCACTACCCCAGCCCATAAAATTATATTACTTATGCTTCCGCAATAGCTACTATCGCCTACAATATTTGGGATAGGCACATTAATTAAATTTATGGTTATAGAGTCTGTTGCCTCACAGCCATTGCTAAATGCCGTTAAAAAGTAAACACCTTCTGTAACAACCAATGAATCTAGGCTGTCTGCCGGGTTCGAATTCCAAATGTAAGAGTCATGTCCCGGTTGAGCAAAAATAGTAGTTGTTTCCCCTAAACAGTAAGTTGTGTCTCCTGTAATATTAACAGTGTTTGTAAAGTCTACCACATCTATAGTATTAGAGTTCCATTCACAATTATTAGTATCTGTTACTATTACGTTATAACTTCCTTCAAATACGTGAAGACTATCTAATGAGTCATTGATCGAAGTGTTCCAAGCATAAGACGCAAAACCAGGTGTCGCTTTTAGCAAAGAGCTATCTTGTGGACAATAAAGAGTGTCTCCTGTAATTTCAATAAAAGGTGCAGCATATTCAGTTATGATATATTCTTCAGTAGTAAAAGAACAACCACCCAGAATTGCTTGTACAGAATAACTTCCTTGAGTTACAGTTATGGATTCGGTAATAGAATCATTACTCCATAAATAGGAATCAAATCCAGTACCTGCACTCAAAAGAACGCTATCTCCCTGGCAATATGATGTGTCACCAGTTATCGTTGGTAAAAAAGGCATAGAATCAACTAATACAATATAATCAAATTGAATTGTGTCTGATGGAATTCCATTATCGTAGGCCGTAAAATTTATAATGTTAATACCGATATTACTTACATCACCAATAAAAATAGCATCAACTTGTGCTGTAGAAGTTAAACCAGATATAATAGAATTAAAATGAAATCCAGGTGCTTGAGAGCTATCAATTTCTAACCAAGTAATTTGGTTGGCCTCTGGCGCTAAAAATGAAGCATTAATTGGAAGTGTATCTCCAATACATAATCTTAATGTGTCGCAAATTTCTATACCTGCAACTATTGGAGGTAGATTTGTTGAGTTACACACATCAAACATAAAAGTTTTGTTATCTAACCAATCAACACTATCGTTTTGACTTATTGGACCATCATAAAAATTCCCTGGCCCATCAAATTGTCCTATTTGTATATAATCTATTCCGTTTCCTTCGTTCACACCAACTGTTGCAGGTGTCCCTCCAAAACCATTAGCTCCACCGGATTGATCTCCTGTAGTCCAATTCATATCATCGTAAAAGAAACCAACGTTACTTCCTGTTTGTAACAGCGGAGAAGTAAAATCTGTAATTATTAATTGAAAAGTGTTAAGTTTATCTCCGTGTTGATTAAAATAACCAACTCCTACCCAATGAAAGATAGCCGCATTGGCAAAAACTTCATAATAACAAACCCCATTCCCTGAACGAGTATCAACATCTCCCCAGAAAGGAGCTAGCATACCAGGAATCGCAGCATCTGGAAATGATGAGGCAGTAAATGTAGAAAATGCAGCTCCAAAAGTTACATTTCCATTAGTATTCATGAAACACGAATTATAGTTTATGCCATACAAGCAAAAATCAAAAGGTAAGTTAATCGGTCCTGTTGATGGTGCATCGTCAACATTTACTAAGGTAGGTGTTGCGCCAGTATTTGGTGAAGTATAGCCATAGCATGAAGAGGAGGCTTTTTTGAAAGTTGATTGGGTTGATATTTCTGTATGCTTTGTTATTGTTGAGGATGGGGTTATTTCTAGCTTTCCTGATGAGATTAAAGAGCCAAGTTTTCCAGATGTTTTTAGCAACTGATATTGTTCTGATTCAGCGAAAATTAAATGAGTCTTTTCCGATTTTTTTTGCCCACAAACGGTGAGAAAAAAAATGAATAAGCTGAATAGTAAAAGTGATCTTTTCATTAATAAATTTTATAACTAACTAAGTCAGAAGACGTAATAAATTATATGTCCGTTGCACAAGATACATAAAAAAGTATTATTTAACAAATGATGGTTAGGGTGTTAGTTATTTCCAAGATTATTGTTGGGTTTCAGCATTTCACTTTAAACTACACGTAAGCTCTTATGTTTTGTAAAACAAATAGTAATTTAGCTACTAAATTGTTTAAGTAATTGCCGTGAAAAAAATAGTTTCTTTAATGTTTGCTTTTTTACTGTTGAACAACCTCAATGCACAGGTTGTATTTAATACCTCTTACCATAATTTAGGAGAAATAAATAAAGAAGATAAAAAGTATTTTGACTTTACATTAACCAATGCAGGAAAGCAAACGGCTCATTTGTTAAGAATAGAAGAGCCCTATGGAATAGATGTAAAGTTTTCTAAAAAAGAGATTTTACCTGATAGCACTATCATTGTTAGAATAAAATACACCCCTAAAAAGAAAGGAAAATTTAAAAAAGATGTTCCTGTGTGGTTAAGTGTAAATAATGAACCAATTACATTAACGATTGAAGGGGAAGCAAAATCTTTTGATATTAATGAATCATTACAATGCCCTGATTTTAAAACAAAAAAGCAGCCGAGAGATTTAAAATCAGATATGCAAATTAAGGTTGTTGATGTGAATACAAAGGAACCTATTAAAAATGCAACGGTTCAGGTTATTTGGGATGGATTAAATTACAAACAACTGAAAACAGATAGAAATGGAATCATCATACAAAACTTAAGGTGGGATATTTATTATTTTGTTGTAAACGCGGAAGGTTATGGAACTAAAGAGCAAGATTTTTATGTAAACCAAAAAAACAACTATTTGGTGTTTGAGTTAGGAGAACCAACTGAAGAAGAATTAATTGTATCTAAAGAAGATGCTGTTATTGAGGAAGTTGTTGTGATAGAAAAAGAAGATACTATTTCTACAAAAGAGTTACCGGTCAATTTATTCGCTCCAAACAATGTTGTGTTTTGTATTGATGTTTCTGTTTCTATGAAGCAAAAAGGAAGATTAGATTTATTAAAAGCTTCAATGATGGAGTTGTTAAATGGACTTCGCCCTATTGATAAATTGGCTATTGTAACTTATGCCTCTTCTACGGAGGTGGTTTTAGAGTCTCAATATGTAACAGACAAAGCAAGTATTATGGAGTTAATAAAAGAATTAACTGCCGGAGGATATACTGCAGGGGGTAAAGGAATTAAAAAAGCATATCAAGTTGCAAGAGAAAACAAAATTGAAGGAGGAAACAATCAAGTATTAATTGCAACTGATGGAGCTTTTAATTTAGATAGAGGAGGCGATAAAGGTATTTTAAGAAATGTAGAAGCTAACTATAACAGAGGCGTTTCTATTTCTGTTGTTGGTGTTAAGAATGAAAAATGGACAGTAAAATCAATGTCTTCGATTGCTAAAACAGGCCATGGCCATTACATTCATATCAAATCTTACGAACAAGCAAAAAGTGTTTTAATGGATGAAATAAAAACAAATTCAAGAAAAAAATAAAAACCTTCTATCCTAAATCTGTCTCACTGAGCTTGTTGAAGTATAGTTAAAGTAAGTAGTAAATATAAATATGGAAAAATCTGAAATAATAAAGAAAAAAATTGCAATACTTGGCTCTACAGGTTCTATAGGAACTCAAGCTTTAGAGGTGATTGAAGAGCATTCAGATAAATTTCAGGTTGAAGTTTTAACTGCAAATACCAATGCTGATTTACTAATTGAGCAAGCTATAAAGTTTAAGCCAAATGCTGTAGTTATTGTTGATGAAACAAAATTTGAGGAGGTCTCAGAAAAATTGTGGAAATACGACATTAAAACATTTACTGGAGAAGCTGCTTTGGCTCAAGTTGTAGAAATGGACGATATTAATATTGTTTTAACCGCTTTAGTTGGATATGCAGGGCTTCTCCCTACGATTAACGCAATAAAAGCAAAGAAAAGTATTGCTTTAGCTAATAAAGAAACCTTAGTTGTTGCAGGAGAGTTGATAACCAAATTAGCTAGAGAAAATGACGTTGCTATTTTGCCTGTAGATTCTGAGCATGGTGCTATTTTTCAATGTTTAACAGGGGAAGTTCAGAATAAGATTGAGAAAATATATCTAACGGCATCAGGTGGGCCTTTTAGAGGGAGAAAAAGAGAGGAGTTGTTAGAAATAACAAAAGAGCAAGCATTAAAACATCCTAACTGGGATATGGGAGCTAAGATTACTATAGATTCTGCAACTTTAATGAATAAAGGGCTAGAGGTGATTGAGGCTAAATGGTTGTTTGATTTGCAACCAGAGCAGATTGATGTTATTGTTCACCCACAATCAATTATTCATTCTATCGTTCAGTTTGAAGATGGAAGTATGAAAGCTCAAATGGGACTGCCAGACATGAAGCATCCAATTCAATATGCATTGTCATTCCCCTTCCGTTTTGCCTCTAAATCGCCACGCTTTAATTTTATGGATTATCCTCAATTAACTTTTGAGGCTCCAGATAAGGAAACCTTTTTAAATCTTTCTTTAGCTTATTTAGCTTTAGAAAAAGGAGGGAACTTAGCTTGCATTTTAAATGCTGCAAATGAAATAGCTGTAGAGGCTTTTTTAAAGGATAAAATAAAATTTTTAGAGATAGCGGAAATCAACCAAAAATGCATGGAAGAGATAGCCTTTGTTAAAATTCCAACTTACGAAGATTATGTTGAAACCAATACTAAAACCAGAGTGTTTGCGTTATCTCTAATTTCATAAAATGAAATACCTACAGAGCTTATTTTACGGAAATATTCTCCTCTCTAGAGTTTTAGGTCTTGTTCAATATTTTAATTTTACATTAAAATCAGTGGTGTGTTGTAAAGGAATTATATGGTGCTTAGCCATTTTTGTTTTTTTGTTTTCATTTAATGGTGCCTTTGCTCAACTTGATGGTTCTTGGCAAGGAGTTTTAATTCAAGACAATGAAAATGGGACAACGACAAACTTTGCTGTTTGGGTTGAACTTATAGTTGATGGAGATCAAATAAAAGGTAGCTTTAGGTCAGAGCAGGCTAACACTCCCTATTATAAAATTTCGAGTATCACAGGAAAGATAGATGGAGACAATGTTGTTGTTAAAGAAAAGGTAATTGTTAATCATAATACTCAAGAGGGTATGGGCTGGTGTTTTTTGTTGGCCAAGTTTGTTTACAGCGAATCAGAACAAAAGTTAAAAGGAACTTACACTTCGGCAACTGAAGGCTGCACGCCTGGAGGGTTGGTTTTGATGAAATCGAATAAAGAATTTAATAGAGCTGAAACAGAAATTGTAGTTTCTTCTTCATTACAAGACATAGATAGCTTATTGAACATAGAAAAAACTGTTGCAGGAAATCAGTTTGTTTTAACAGATGTAAACTATCAAAGTGGAAGACATAATATTGTTTCAAACTCCTATTTTTATTTGAAGAAAATAGCGAAGCTATTAAAAGAGAATAGCACAATAAAAATACATTTAAAAGGGCATACAGATAGTGACGGAGATGATGAAAACAACTTTATTCTTTCTCAAAAAAGAGCTAAAAGTGTATCAGACTATCTTATTAAAAATGGGATAAAGCGGGAAAGAATAACTTATGAAGGTTATGGTGAATCCCGATCAATTTCAACAAACGAAACTAAAGAAGGAAAACAGTTAAATCGAAGAGTGGAGCTATTAATTGTTTCAGAATAAGTTTCTATTAAAATCCCTAACTTCGCACGAAATATTTTTTACATAAATGGAATACATTATACAGGCTGGACAACTACTTTTAGGAATATCAATTCTAGTTGTTTTACACGAATTTGGACATTACATAACTGCACGTGCTTTTAAAACTAAGGTTGAAAGTTTCTACCTTTTCTTTAATCCTTGGTTTTCTATTTGGAAGAAAAAGATTGGTGATACTGAGTATGGAATTGGGTGGTTGCCTTTAGGAGGATATGTGAAAATTGCGGGAATGATTGATGAAAGTATGGATAAGGAGCAATTAGCTAAAGATCCTGAACCATGGGAATTTAGATCTAAACCAACTTGGCAACGTTTAATTATTATGCTAGGAGGTGTTATCGTAAACGTTCTTGTTGCATTTGTAATTTATGCAATGGTTTTATTTACTTGGGGAGAACAATATATACCAGCAAACAATGCTACTTACGGTGTTTATTGTGACTCATTAATGGTTGATTTAGGTTTTAATCAGAATGATAAGATTATTGCTTTAGATGGAAATCCGGTAGGAGATGATGTGACTTATGGAGAAATAAAGGTGCAATTGTTATTGGATGGCATCAAAGAAGTTACTGTAGATAGAAATACTAAAAAAGTAAACATTTCAATTCCTGTTGATTTTGATCAAATGGTTTTAAGAGATGGAGCTAAAGAGTTGTTTACAATTGAAGTTCCTTTTATTATTGAGGGTGTAACTCCTGGCATGCCTGCTGAAGCTGCTGGGTTTATGGCTGGAGACAAAGTAGTAGCTGTAGATGGTATTAGAGTTGCAGGAATCTCACATACAACAGCACTTACTAAAGGTAGAGTTAGTGAGAAAATTTTATTTACTGTTTTAAGAAACAATAAAGAGACAGATTTAGAGGTAACAACTACTGATAAGGGAATGATTGGTGTTGATAGGAAGATAGCGCCACAAATTCTTAAGGTAAAAGTTAAGGAGTACGGTTTTTTTGAGTCAATACCTGCAGGTGTTTCTAAAACGGGAAACGTAATGAAAAGATACATCGATCAGTTTAAGTTGATTTTTTCTAAAGAAGGAATTACTCAGATTGGAGGATTTGGAACAATTGCTAAAATTTATGGGTCAGAGTGGATTTGGAGAACCTTTTGGGAAAGAACAGCTTTTATTTCTGTGATGTTGGCTGTAATGAATTTATTACCTATACCTGCATTAGATGGTGGACATGTAATGTTCTTAACTTATGAGATGATTACAAGGCGTAAGCCTAACGAAAAACTGATGGAATATGCTCAAGTAGGTGGTATGTTGTTGTTGTTAACATTTATGCTTTATGCTAACGGGATGGATGTCTTTAGAGCTTTTACAGGCTAAAACGGAATAACATTTACTAACTTCTTACTGTTTAAAACCAGCGTACTTGTGTGCGGCATTATTATTGGATTAATGTAGTTTTACTTATTAAGTGATTCTAAATCCAAGACAATGAAGAAAATTATTATTTGTGTACTTGCTATGGCGAGTATTTTATCAGCTACAGCACAAAGCTCTACTTCCGGAAAATCAGAAGGGATAGTATCGGGATCGAATGGAAAAACTTCAGTTTTAGTTATTCCATTTGAGACTAAAATGTATTTATCAGATATTGATAGAGATTTAGGAGAATCAAATGATTTAAATTTTCAGGATATTAAAGCAAAGTTCAGAGCTGCTTTGGATAGAGAAATATTTATTGCTCTTAAACCGTATTACAATCCATTATCATTTTATGCTATTGAGCCTCAAGAGGCAAAAGCAGAGCTAGTTTATATTTACAATTCTATCGGCTATAAATACGAGGTTGTACCAAAAGAAGAGGTTGTTAAAAAAGAAAATACCGCTACAAAACTATTAAGTAAGTTTAAGAAAAAAGAAAAGGAAGATGAATATACTAAAGCGGGAATGAGTGGTGGACAAATAGTCTCTCAGGTTGATAATCGTGAAAAGTATATGAACACTACTTTACCAAACCCAAAATTATTACCAAACCTAAATGAAAAATATAGAGCGTCACATTATATCTTTATTAATCAGTTAGATATTAAACGATCTGCAGATATGCGTTATGTTGCTAGTGAGGAGCAGTATAAGAGAGAAATTAAGGTGCATTATACAATTGTAGATAACACTGGGAAAGAAGTTAGCAGCGGAGCTATAAAATCTCGTTTTCCTTCAAATCAAAACGATATGAATAAAATTATTAGAATTCAATTTCCTTTGATTGCACAAAGAATAGTTCATAACCTTTTAGGGCCTGATGCTGTTAATGTTGAATAATGTTTTTAGCCAAATCTCCAGCAATAATTTCCATGTCAGCAATAATGTCTTGTTGAAATTCTTTAACGAATTCTAACTCCTCAATTATCTCATTCAATTTTTTGATGGTATCATCTTTACTCATGCTTTTATTTTTTTGATTAAAGGGTGCATGTTTTTTAATCCAATAGTGTATGGATGACCTAGAAATATCATATTTTTTTAATGCATAATTTACGGAAATCTGTCCATTGCTTATTTGAACAATGACAAATAATTTATGCTCAAAGGTTACTTTTTTATACTGTATTTTTTGACAGTCTTGTTTTTCGTGTTTCATAAGTGACTATAATTAAGTATTTAATTTTTAGTCAATCTATTTCAGGATTTTATGAGTTCACCAATTACATCCCAACGCTACTCTATGTTTTCGTTTTGTTGAAACCAAATGTAAGGTAATCAGCCAACATAATGAAATATAGAAATTGTTGTACTTAGTTTTTTAACTATAGACAATAGTTATTCTTTGTAAATAATAATTCTTTCCCTGATATAATTTGCAGTGTCAGACTGGTATTCTATTTGCTGAATCCAATTATGGGAAATATCATAGGTATATTTATATTTCCACTGTGCTTCTGAATCAGTATTCCCTTTATCAAACTCAGAAGAACCATACAAATGCATTATTATATTCCCATAGTTGTTATAGTTGTATAAACTGGAATCTGTACTTCTAAGAATACTGTCATTATAACGATGATGATAATGTTTTATGAGTTGGTCTTTCTTATTGTAGACAAGAGAATCTTTTGAGCATAATTGTTTAGATGGATAATAACAAAATGAAGAGGAATATATTTTGTTTCCTTTAAGGTTGTAATTTGTTACCGTTTCAGACTCCAGCCTGCCATATGGTTTTGAATAGTGAGTAAGCACTATGTTTTTGGGGTCACTAAAATTATATTCATACTTTATATTGAATTTTCTATTCCAGTCAGTTCCAGTTATGTTAATTATCAAATTTGATTCATCGTAGAAATAGTTTGTCGTGTCTGGCGATTTATTCTCAAATTGATAATATCCAATTGTTGTAATCAAGTTCCCTGTATCGTCAAAATGATGATCCAGGTCTTGTGCCCAATCACTTTTGACGCCATTTCCTTTAAGGATACTATCATTTCTAATAATTACATAATAACTCCTTTCGGATACTTTTTTAACTTCACCGTAAATACCCATTTCTTCGGAAGAGTTTTTAAGTTTTACTTGAGAATATGAAGTCAATGAGAAACTGAACAGGATATTTATGATTATAAATCTCATAACATTTATACAATCTTTATTAAGTACAATGACAACTGTATGTTGCGTTTAAAAAGTTCATTAATATTTTAAAAGTAATAATTTTTGTGAGGCTTCCCAAGTTAAATAGTGTCAAATAAGTAA
>CAJWVX010000053.1 GCA_913048175.1 uncultured Flavobacteriales bacterium
TGTATGTTGCACCTTCACTTATTTTACCTGTAGATGTTTTAATAAAATCTGCACCTGCATACATAGCAAGGTCACTAGCAATTCTAATGTTCTTATTGTTTTGAAGTTCTCCACTCTCTATAATTACTTTAAGGTGAATAGCACCGCAACACTTTTTGATGGCAAGGATTTCATCAAAAACTTCTTGGTAGTTTCCTTCAAGTAATTTACCACGAGAAATCACCATATCTATTTCTGTTGCTCCTTGATCAATCGCCCATTTTACTTCACTTAATTTAATTTCTATAGGGGATTGTCCTGAAGGGAATGCTCCTGCAACACAAGCAGTTTTAACTTTTGTGTCAGCTAGTCTTTCAGAAACAACTTTAGCAAAAGTAGGGTAAACACATATTGCTGCAACATTCGGGATCTCCTTCCGATGTTCAATTGTCAAAACAGTGTTACACAATTCATCAATTTTCTTATTCGTATCTGCACCTTCTAATGTTGTAAGATCAATAAGGCTAAGTATCAATTTAAGAACATCCTCTCGCCTTTCAATAGATAGCTTGTGTTTTAAAACTTCATCAATTTTGAATGAGTTGTTAAGTTGAAAATCAGCACGTATACTCGGTATATTTTTAATGTTGGTGGTAGAAACCATTTAATAGATTTACAATATAATATGAGAGTTCAAATATACTAAATCTTAAAAAGTTATTTTTGTAAATGATGAGCACAAATTGTTTGTTTTACACCTTTAAAGGATAAGAATGTTTCGAGTTGTTTTTTTTGTAATTTTTTGTTTGACAACGATTGTTCTTAAAGCAAATGATAACAAGTTTAAGTCATCTCTTGCACAAATTCAGCTTAATGAAGTTGTACAAGAAGAATTAGGTAATGATTCAACAAACTTGAGGCCACCAAAAAAGGTTAAATTTAGACGAGGAAAAGCAATTTTATTTACTGTTTTTACCGGGTTTTTAGGCGGTCACCGTATTTACTTTGGAAGTCATCATAGGACACCAATAATTTACTCCTTAACATTTGGAGGTCTTGGATTACTTCCGTTGATAGATTTAATCCATATTATTTTCACAAAAGATCTATCTAAATTCCAAGAAAAGTCTCAAGTAATAATGTGGAGGAAATAGACCTTAAGTTATTCTACAGTTACTGATTTTGCTAAATTTCTTGGCTGATCTACATTGCATCCTCTCATCACAGCTATGTGGTATGAAAGTAATTGTAATGGTATGGAAGTTAATAAAGGGCTTAAAGCATCTTCAGTTGCAGGTATCTCAATAACGTAATCCGCTATTGCTTTAACTTCCGTATCTCCTTCTGTTACAATAGCAATTATTTTTCCACTACGAGCTTTAACTTCTTCAATATTACTAACTACTTTTTCATAGTTACCATGTTTTGTAGCAATTACAACAATTGGCATTTCCTCATCAATTAAAGCTATTGGGCCGTGCTTCATTTCTGCAGCCGGATAACCTTCAGCGTGGATATATGAAATTTCTTTTAATTTAAGAGCGCCTTCTAAAGCAACAGGGAAATTATATCCTCTTCCTAGATATAAGAAGTTCGTAGCATCTTTAAATATTTCCGCAATGTACCTTACTTGTTTGTCAGACTTTAGCATACGCTCTACCTTGTTAGGGATATCCTCAAGTTCTACTAATACCTGCCTGAATTTAGAATCTGTAATAGTACCTTTTTTCTGTGCAATGGAAAGAGCCATCAATGAAAGCACGGTAACTTGTCCCGTAAATGCTTTTGTAGATGCTACTCCAATTTCTGGTCCTGCGTGTGTATATGAACCACAATGAGTTTCTCTAGAGATTGTTGAACCAACGACATTACAAATACCAATAATAGTTGCGCCTTTTTCTTTTGCTAATTTAATGGCTGCTAAAGTATCAGCTGTTTCTCCCGATTGAGAAATAGCAATAACTACATCGTTTTCACTAATAATAGGGTTTCTATATCTAAACTCTGATGCGTATTCAACTTCAACAGGGATACGCGTAAAATCTTCAAACAAATATTCTGCAACTAAACCAGCGTGCCAAGAAGTTCCGCAAGCTACAATAATGATACGGTTAGCATTCATTATTTTTTGCTCGTAATCTCTTATACCTCCTAAAGAAACAATGCCTTTATTTGCATCAATTCTCCCTCTCATACTGTTTTTGATAGAGATGGGTTGTTCATATATTTCTTTCAGCATAAAGTGATCATAACCACCTTTTTCTATTGCTTCTAATTGAACTTCTAATTCTTGTATGTAAGGAGTAACTTTTTGATTTTTAATGTCAATTAATCTTAATTCTTGTCCTTTGCTGATTACTGCTATTTGTTCATCATCTAAATAGATAACGTTTTTAGTATACTCAACAATTGGAGTAGCATCAGATGCAATAAAATATTCATCTGTTTTGCCAAGACCAATAACTAATGGACTACTTTTTTTAGCCGCAATCATTAAGTCAGGGTTTTCTTTAGAAATAATTACAATAGCATAAGCTCCTATAACTTCATTTAAAGCAATTCTAACTGCTTCAACTAAATTAACTTTAGCAACATGTTGTATATCTTCAATTAAATGAATTAAAACTTCTGTATCAGTATCACTTTCAAATTTGTGTCCTCTTAAAATTAACTCTTTTTTAAGGCTAGCATAGTTTTCAATTATACCATTATGGATAATTGCTAAATTTTTAGAGTTAGAAAAATGTGGATGTGCATTAATGTCATTGGGAGGTCCATGTGTTGCCCATCTTGTATGTCCTATTCCAATATTGCTAGTAATGTTCTTCCCTTCAGCGAAATTCTCAAGTTCTACAACCTTTCCCTGTTTTTTATATAAGTTAAGTTCTCCACTATTAATAAGTGCTACTCCTGAACTATCGTAACCTCTATACTCTAAGCGTTTTAATCCTTTAATTAAAATTGGATAAGCCTCTTTATCCCCAATATAAGCAACTATTCCGCACATAAATTAAATTTTTGAGTAAGTAATTTCAAGTCTTGTTTTATAAGCTCCATTCTTTTCTCCTGAACCTAATACAACTCTATTTGCTTCAGTTTTTGCACTGCTAGAGACTAAATACATTCCATAATTCGGAGTTGTAGAATTTAAAATTTGGTGTAAATGTCGAGAAATATTAAAAGTATAGGATTTGTTTCCAGAATCATAAGTCCCTCCGAAATGAGCAGGATCAGATTCTATAGCAGAGTTGTTATCGGCAAGAATAATTTGGTTTCCATCAACATCTATTCCAACAAGGTAGACAGTCTCATCGATAGCGTCATTAGGAAGTTCTGAATCTTGTTCAACTGTAAAAATAATTTCAGCTTTATTAATAACAACAGGACCATCTTTGTATAAATCTTGTATTGTTGGGAGTTCTATTCTGGTTTTAACCCCTGCCATAGAAGAAACATATGTTCTATTGATTTTTTTAGAAATATCATTGTTTAAGTGTGCTTCAACATCTGTTCCTGTATAGTTTTGATCAAAACGAGAATATTTTTCCGATGAAGTATTGATTGTAAAACTATATGATGAAGTGTCATCATAGTACAATGTCAATGTTGACAACTCTGAATTCATATCAAAATAGGCTATAGATCCATCTGATTGTGATAACGTAGTATTATTAACAGTTTCTGATGTGGTGATGCAAAACCCTTTCATGAAGTTTGTAAACGAATCGTCATCACTTAATTGAGAAGGTGTAGCTCCTAAAATAGCATCACCAAAAGTATTATTTAATTTGAGTCTTAGATGTGATTTTCTTCTAATTGTGTCAAAATCAATATCAACACTATCAGGAATCATATTCGGAGCATAGTTTAAGCTTCCTATAGACATTGGCTTATAAGCTGAGTAATTACTGGAGTAATAGTCAATATTTTTATCTAAATCAGTATCTAATTCAAAAACATTAACAGTCATTTGGCTTGCAGGGTTACCATGAAAGCCAACGTAATCTAACGTAAGTACTGCAGAATCTACTAATAGAGTTGAGGTATTAAAGTCTAAATCTAATCCTGTTAATAAAGCTTGAGTATAAATAGAGGATGATACAGGTCCAAAAATTGGATCGTTATAAATTCCTAACATGTTAAGAAGAAGATCATCTGTACGCAAAGAATCTTCTTTTTCAACACTAGTTGTTACAGAAAAAGTATCAACATAACTAATAGCTAAGTTTCCATTGTCGAAATTTGGAGAAAGTTCTCCGTCTTTTTTACAGGAAAATAAAAGTGTTAAAAAAAATATTGCGGAAAGAAAAAATGCTTTCCGCAGTATAGAATTGAATGTTTGTTTCATGTTTTTTTAATCTTGTAACACTTCTTCAGTTTCTAAAATTTCGTCATAAAACTTAGAATAAGCATCGATGTAATTTTCTGGTGTTTGGTATTCTAATTTCGGCTTGTCAGCATCATTAAAATGTTTTTCTAGCTTTGGGTTTATTGTTTCACTTGCCATAATTATAGCATCTGCAGCATCAATTGCAGCTTTGTTTATTCCAACAAAAGAAGTGTCGCTATAGCCAGCAATAGCCTCTTCAGAAATACCATCCATCATTGCTTTTTTAGCAAAGTCTTTGTTTAACGGTTTGTCAAACTCATTATTGTAAAGAGAGAAAATTACTTTTGAGTTTTCAAATATTGGCTCTTTCTTAAAAGATGTTTTAATGTAAAGTGGGACTAAACTTGTCATCCAGCCATGACAGTGAATGATGTCTGGAACCCAGCCTAATTTCTTTACTGTTTCAAGAACACCTCTTACAAAAAATATAGCTCTTTCATCATTATCTTTAAAGAATTTACCTGTTTCTTTATCGTGAAAAACAGCTTTTCTTTGAAAATAGTCTTCGCTATCAATAAAATATACCTGCATTCTTGCTGCTTGAATAGATCCAACCTTGATAATTAAAGGATGATCATTTTCATTGATGATTAAATTCATTCCAGACAACCGAATTACTTCATGTAATTGATTTCTTCTTTCATTTATGCAACCAAACTTTGGCATAAATGTTCTAATTTCTTTTCCATCTTCTTGGATTCCTTGTGGAAGGTATCTACCAAAGCGTCCTAATTCGTTTTCTTCTAAATATGGGGTAATTTCTTGGGAAATAAATAAAATTTTCTTCTTTTTCATAATAAGCTTATAAAATTTTGTTGCAAAGGTACTCTATTTTTAGCGGTTAGTCAATTTTAAGAGGGCTTAGTTGTGTTAAGATTTCATAAATAAAGGAAGGATGTTTAGTTGTGAAACCGACAAAGCGTTTAAATTTTATGGGTTTTATTATTTAATTAGAATATATGATTAGTCTATATATAGGGCTATTTAGTCTAAATAAACATGAATTTTAAAGTTTTTTTGGTGCATGATATTTTCATCTAGGAACAGAAAATTCATAAACAGAAATAATGTTGCTATTTTTGCTAAAAATTTGAATTTTAAAACTATCATGCAGGTTTTTACTACCGTAAACGAAATCCAATCTTTTTTAAAAGATCAAAAAGAAAAATCTGTTGGCTTTGTAGCTACAATGGGTGCTTTGCATCAAGCTCATATTTCTTTAATCGAGATTTCTAAAAAAGAGAATGAAGTTACCATTTGTAGCATTTTTGTTAACCCTAAACAGTTTAACAAAAAAGAGGATTTAGTTAAGTATCCTAGAAATACAGATGCTGATTTGGTTAAGTTAGAAGCTGCTAATTGTGATGTCGTTTTTATTCCGAGTGTTGAAGAGATGTATCCTACTGAAGTAAAAAAGGAGTTTAACTTTGGAATTCTTTCGGATGTTATGGAAGCAGAACACAGGCCTGGACATTTTAATGGAGTTGCAATAGTGATTGAACGTTTTTTTGTGATCTTAAATCCAACTAATGCTTATTTTGGAGAAAAAGATTTTCAGCAGCTAGCTGTTGTAAGAGCTTTGGCTGAGCAAATTAATTCTTCTGTAAAAGTAGTGGGTTGCCCAATATTTAGAGAAGAGAGTGGTTTGGCTATGAGCTCTAGAAACGAACGATTAACAGCAGAACAAAAAGTTGTTGCTAGTCAAATCAATAAAGCGTTATCTTTTGTAAGTAAGCACAAAAAAACTCACTCCATAGCTGAATTAAAAGATTACTTTATCAAAGAAATAGATAAGCATTCATTACTAGAGTTAGAGTATTTTGAAATAGCTAAAGATACTACTCTTGAGCCATTAACAGATTGGATTAGCACTGAAGGGCAAATAGCTTTTACCGCAATAAATCTTAGTGGTGTTCGGTTAATAGACAATATGACAATTATTAATTAATTTAGCCGCCAAATAACATCAGTTTGAAAAAAACACTTTTTACGATATTAAAAATTATCCTTCCACTTGGAATAGGGGTTTACCTTACTTGGTTTTTTATATCTAGACTTTCTGAAATAGAGTTAGATAATTTGAAAATTGCTTTTGTACAAGCAGATTATATTTATCTTATTTATGGAATAATTATCATGTTATTAAGCCACATGAGTAGAGCTTATCGTTGGAGGTATATGTTGGAGCCTTTAGGACACAAGCCTAATTTTTGGAAAATGTATCATAGCATAATGATTGGCTATGTAATCAACTTAACAATACCTCGATCAGGAGAGTTGGCGCGAGCAGGTTACTATGCTAAATATGAAAAAAGTGCCGCTGCAGAAAAAGTATTTGGAACTATTATCGTAGAAAGAATAATAGATGTATTGATGTTAGGCATAGTCTTTATGATAACGGCATATCTTCAAAAAGATATTGATGCATTAAACTCTATCAAAGAATCAGCTGGAGGGGGAATTCCTGTTTGGATTTATTATGTTGTTGGAGGGCTATTTATTGCGGGATTAGCAGTGTTTTTTATTTTGAAAAAAGTAAAAGAGAAAATTCTTGAATTATTTACTGGTATTTTAGAAGGAGTAAAAACGATACTGAAACTAAAACAAAGAACGGCATATATTGGTCATACCGTTTTTATATGGGTGTGTTATGTAGGAATGATATGGGTTTGTTCTTTTGCTTTGCCAGAAACTGCAGGATTAGAGATTGCAGCGGTATTTGCTGCTTTTGTTGTTGGAGCTGCTGCAATAACAGCAACACCAGGAGGTATTGGCCTTTACCCACTATTAGTTGCTACGGTATTAACTGATTTATATGGAATAGAAAATGCGGGTTCATTTAGTATGTTAGCATGGTCCGCATTAACGTTGTTTACGATTATATTTGGGTTGCTATCGTTGATTACATTGCCAATCATTAGTAAAAAACAAGCTTAACAATTTGCCTAATGACAAAATTTGAAGCAGTTCAAAATAAAATAAGTCCTAAAGAGTCTCTGTTGTCTAAAGTTGCCATTTGGAAAACAGAAAATCAAAAAGTAGTTTTTACAAATGGGGTTTTTGATATTATTCATAGAGGACATATTGAGTATTTAGCACAAGCGGCTGATTGTGGACACAAATTTATTGTAGCAGTAAATGCAGATGCTTCTGTAAAAAGATTAGGCAAAGGAGATAGTAGACCGTTACAAGATGAAGACTCTAGAGCCTTAATTATTGCTGCATTACATTTTGTAGATGCAGTTGTTGTTTTCGATGATGACACTCCGTTTAACCTTATTTCTGAACTTATACCAGATGTATTAATTAAGGGTGGAGATTATGATGCCAATTGTGCAGATGATTCGGATAAAAAATATATTGTAGGCTCTGATGTTGTAAAAAATAACAATGGGCAAGTCGAGGTTATTCAATTTGTAGAAGGATATTCTACTACTAAAATTGAGGCCAAGATTAAGAATTCTTAAACCAACTCAAAATCTAGTTGTTTCTTAACTAAATCGGCTCTTCTAATTTTTATTTTTACTTGATCACCCATTCGGTACTCTTGTCCAGTTTTGTTCCCTTTAGCACAATAATTAGCTGCGTCATAAGTATAGTAGTCACCTTCAATGTCACTTAGTCGAACCATACCTTCACACATGTTTTCTACTATCTGAACATACAAGCCCCATTCACTAACCCCAGAAATAACACCTTCAAACTCTTCTCCAATTTTATCTTCTAAAAACTGTACTTGTTTGTATTTTATTGATGCTCTTTCTGCTTCTGTTGAAGCAATTTCCATTTTAGAGGATTGCTTACATTGATCTTCCACCTCTTGTTGGTTGGCTGAATTTCCTCCATCTAAATAATGTTGTAATAATCGGTGAACCATTACATCTGGATATCTTCTAATAGGAGAAGTAAAATGTGAGTAATGATCAAATGATAAACCGTAATGACCAACGTTGTTAGAAGAGTAAATAGCTTTAGCCATCGTTCTAATGGTTAATTGCTCTATCATATCTTCCTCATTGGTTCCTTTAACTTTTTCTAGAAGGCTATTAATTGATTTTGCAACGTCTTTTTCGTCTGTTTTTAAATCATATCCAAATTTCTTTACAAAGTTAGAGAGTGATTGTAGCTTTTCTGGGTTAGGCTCATCATGAATTCTATAAACAAACGTTTTTGCCTGTTCTCCTTTTGGTTTTTTTCCAATAAATTCAGCAACGCGTTTGTTGGCAAGCAACATAAACTCTTCAATCAGTTTATTGGCGTCCATACTTTTCTTAAAGTAAACACCTAAGGGCGCTCCATCTTCATCCAAGTTAAATTTAACCTCTACTCTGTCAAAAGCAATAGAACCCTCTTTAAAACGATCTTTACGTAAGAGTTTAGCAAGCTTATCCATTTGCAATATTTCTTCCACTAAATCACCTTCTTTTGTTTCAATTCGTTCTTGTGCTTCTTCATAAGTAAACCTTCTGTCAGAGAAAATTACTGTTCTTCCAAACCACTCACTTAAAACATTGGCTCTTTCATCCAGCTCAAAAACTGCGGCAAAACAAAGTTTTGTTTCATGTGGTCTTAAAGAACAAGCTTGGTTAGATAACACTTCTGGCAGCATTGGTACAACTCTATCTACCAGATAAACAGAAGTAGCTCTTTTGTAAGCTTCATTATCTAAAATTGATTTTGGTTGTATGTAATGTGAAACGTCAGCAATATGAACTCCTATTTCCCAATTTCCGTTATCTAATTTTTGGATAGATAAAGCATCATCAAAATCCTTAGCGTCTTTTGGATCAATTGTGAGTGTTGTTACTGTTCTAAAATCTCTTCTCTTTTTTATTTCTTGTGGTGTTATCTCTAAATCTAAATCTTGTGCAGCTTTTTCTACTTTTGGTGGGAATTCATAAGGCAAACCAAATTCAGCTAAAATAGCGTGCATTTCTGTTTCGTTATCTCCAGGTCTACCTAAAACTTGTATTACTTTTCCGAAAGGATTCTTTTTGTCTAGAGGCCATTCGGTAATTTGAGCAATAACCTTATCTCCATCATTGGCATTTTTAAGCTTGTCATTTGATATAAAAATATCTACAGGCATTCTTGTATTGTCTACAACAACAAAAGAGAAGTTGGCGGATTTTTCTAGCACACCAACAAATTCTGTTTGCTTTCTTTCTACAATTTCTACAACTTCGCCTTCAGCTTTTTCACTATTTTTATTAGAGAAAACATTTACTTTAACAATATCTCCGTTAAGTGCTGTGTTTGTATTTCTTGCATGGATGTAAATATCTTTATCACTTCCTTCCACAACAATATATGCTGCCCCACGAGAGGTCATGTCTACCTTTCCTTCTATAAAACTTACGGATTCATTTAAACTGAATTTCCCTCTTTGGATTTCACGCAGTTTTCCTTGATCAACCAATTCTAAAAGAATAATGGTGATTAGTTTTTTATTGGTCATATCCTTAAACCCAAAAGCACTACTTAGTTGCTTATAGTTAAAGGTTTTTGTTGGATTCTTATCAAATACAGAAATTATATTCTGAACTAGATCATGCTTAAATGATCCTGATTGTCTTGAGCTTTTGTTTTTTTTATGTCTTGTCATGCTGATGACTAAAGTAATAATAAAAAAGCCTCCGAATATCCGGAGGCTTTAAATTCTATAACTGACTTATTAACCTATCGGTTTGAAATCAACTTGTAAAGGGTTAGCCGGTTTAATGTTTAATAAATAAAAACCAATAGCAATGTTAATTACTTTCCAGTTAAACTTACTTCCAGCATTTAAAAAGATATACACTAAATATAGGCCTCGAACAGTAATGTTAAATATCCCATTTTTAACAAAAAATAAATCTTTGGTGAAAAAACCAAACCAACAAACCACCAGTTTCACCACTTATCAGAAACCAACAATTTATTCAAAATAATAGTTTATTTTTAAGATTCTTAAAATATTAAAGCGTAGCTATGGGAAAAATCAAAACATTATTTGTTGCATCAATTTTAATTGGAGGTAACCTTGTTGCACAAACAAGTCAGTTGTCTGATTTTGTAAAAGGGAATACAACTCAAAATTTTATTACTTATAAAAGTAACAACCCATTAACTGCAAACAGTTTAGTAAAACAATATAAAGCAGACTTGGGACTGTCTTTCAAAGATGTATTAGAGGAGGTGTCTAAAGAAATTGATAAAATTGGGCTTACAAACTATAAATATCAACAACATTATAATGATGTAGAGGTTTATGGAGCACAGTATTTGGCACATGAACAAAACCAACAGTTGGTTTCCTCTAACGGTAAATTAGTATTTGGAATTACAGGTAACAATGTGGCTGAATTATCAGTAAATAGTGCAATTCAAAAAGCAATTACTCATGTAAATGCCCAAAAATATATGTGGGAAAGTAATGGAGCGGAACAGTTGTTAAAGCAAATAAAAAATGATGTTTCAGCAACATATTATCCAACAGCTAAATTGGTGTATTATGATAGATACTTTACGCAGGTTGGGAATAATTATAGGCTGGCGTATGTTGTAGAAGTTTATGCGGAAAGCCCAGTTTCAAAACAAGACGTTTTTATAGATGCTGAAACGGGGGAGATTATTCATTCATATAATAAAATTCATACTGCGGAGGTTACAGGTTCTGCAACGACAAAATATTCTGGAATTCAGTCAATCCAAACTGATTCTACAGCGGCTACATCCTTCAGGTTAAGAGAGTACAACAGAGGCGGAGGTATTGAAACATACAACATGTTGGAAGGAACAGATTATGCAGCAGCAGTAGATTTTACAGATGCGGATAATAACTGGAATAATGTAAATGGACAACAAGATGAAGTTGCTGGTGATGCTCATTGGGCAGCAGAAATGACGTATGATTATTTTTTATCAGAACACGGTAGAGATAGTTATGATAATATGGGGGCAAAATTATTGAGTTATGTGCATTACGATGCAAGTTATGCCAATGCTTTTTGGGATGGAGTAAGAATGAGCTATGGAGATGGGGATGCAAGTAGTTTAACAGCTTTAACATCATTAGATATTGGAGGTCATGAAATTGCACATGGCGTAACACAATTTTCTGCAGACTTGGTTTATCAGGATGAGTCTGGAGCTTTAAACGAATCTTTTTCTGATATATTTGGAACAGCAATAGAATTTTTTGCTGACCCAGCTAATGGAGATTGGTTAATAGGAGAAGATATTGATTTAGTTGGAAACGGTTTACGTTCTATGATTGATCCAAACTCTGATGGTGATCCTGACACTTATTTTGGAACGAACTGGGCACCTTTAGGAGGAGCTGATAATGGTGGTGTTCATTCTAATAGTGGAGTTCAAAACCACTGGTTTTATTTATTGTCTGATGGAGGAATTGGGACAAATGATAATGGGGATGCTTATAATGTAACAGGTTTAGGAATTGATATAGCAGCGGCTATAGCTTATAGAAATTTAACAGTTTATTTAACGCAATCTTCAGAATACATTGATGCTAGAAATGGAGCAATACAAGCTGCAAGAGATTTATATGGAAACTGTTCTAATGAAGTTGTTCAAACTTCTAAAGCATGGGCAGCAGTTGGGGTTGGTTTTGCTATTGAAGATAATGATTTGACACTGTTAACAATAGAATCACCAGGGACTGTTTGTGGATTAACAAACAGCGAAACTGTAGCTATAAAAATTAGAAACAATGGATGTTTAGTTGATTTACTTGCAGGAGCAACAATTCCAGTCGTATTTCAAGTTGATGGAGGAATAATTAATAACGAGAGCATAATATTAACAAGCAATTTTAATGCGTCTGATACACTCAGCTATACTTTTACAGCCACAGCGGATTTATCAACTGTTGGTATTCACTCTGTTAGTGCTTGGGTAGAATATCCTTTGGACATACAACCATTAAATGATAGTGTTGTCAGCATGCAGGTAGAGCATATTTTGCAGCAAAACATTGATGTTGCGATGGTTGAAATACTTTCACCAGTTTCAGGCTGTCAATTATCAAGTAATGAAACAGTAGAAGTTGCTGTTCAGTTTTTAGGCTGTGATTCTTTAGCTTCAGGTATAAATATTGATGTAAACTATCAATTAAATGGAGGAACAGTTGTTAATGAAACAATTACGCTAGTTAATGTTTTGTATGCAGGGGAGGTTTTAAATTACACTTTTACTGCTCCTGCTGACCTCTCTGCAAAAGGTACATATTCTTTAGATGTTTCAACAGCATTTTCGATAGATACAATTAACGGAAACAATACGATTGCTGGGCATAGTGTAAAAAACCCTTTTGGATTAGTAGTAGATGTGCCGGTTACATTTGAAAACAATACTGTTGTATTAGATTCAATGTTAATGCTGGACAATATTGAGTCAGATATTGCTGTATCAAATATATCAGCAGCTTCAGGAAATTATGCGTTAAGAATGACTGGGGGAGACCCTCTAAATTCTGGGATTACGCCAGATTTAGATTCTACTAATTTTTGGAGTAAAAATATGGAGTTTGCGACCTCAGCAACATTTTGTGTAGATGCAACAACTTGGCCAACAGCTAATTTAAATTTTGACTTAAGACAAACATTATCTAAAACTTATGCTTTTCAATTCGGACAACCATTACCACAAGCAAGTAGTTTAAGAGTCGTGGTAAACGGAAATCAAGTAGGAGGGACATACAACCCAGTTACAGAAACTGGAGACCCTTTTGCAAATAAATCAATTAATTTAGATGCTTACGCAGGAACTCAGTTTGAATTGGTTTTTGAAGCAAGAATGGGCTTTAGTCAAGCGGCAGATCCTACAGGAGGCTTTCCTTTTAATAGTGAAGGAGATAATGCTTATATAGATAATATTGTTTTTTCGCAAACAGTTGGTATAGAAGAACAAAATCAATTAGAGGAAGTAAATGTTTATCCTAATCCAACAAACGGAAAATTTGTATTGAGTTTTGTAGCAAATGAGCTTCAATCTTCCACTATAGAAATTTATGATGTATTAGGGAAAATTGTTATTTCTCAAAAAAATACAATAAATATAGGGTTTAATGAGGTTGTGATTGATTTATCAAATCAGCCGAACAATGTTTATATTTTGAAATTAACTTCTGAAAGTGAAAATCACGTTTCAAGAATTATTAAGAGGTAATGGAATAAAAAAGCCTCCGAATATTCGGAGGCTTTAAATTCTATAACTGACTTATTAACGATAAGCTTATCTGTTTAAAATCAACTTTTTAACCTGTAAAGAGTTTTCTGTTTTGATGTTTAATAAATAAACCCCGTTAGCAATGTTTTTTGCTTTCCAGTTAAACTTATTATCTCCAGCATTTAAAACCTGATTACTAATTAAAGCAACTTTGTTTCCAACAACATCCATTACAAAAATTTCTGTTTGAGATTGTTCTAAAAGATTCAAACTGATGGTAACATCATTTTTAAATGGGTTAGGGTAAATCATTAGATCAGAATTCCTGTTAATATTGTTTTCAATACTTGTGATTAGAGGAGTAGTTACAGAAATAGAAAATCCTCCTGTTTTTAGTACAACTCCTCCAGAGTTAATAGAATCACAATAGGTATCTGTACATCCCGTTCCATCACCTATTGTTAAGCATATTTCGAATGGTCCGGCAGTTGTATAAGAATAAGACGGGTAAGCTAAAGTTGATGTATTACCATCACCGAAAGACCATAAATAGGTTAAGTTGTTTCCTGTTGAAGTATTAAAAATAATAACATTATTACTTCCTGCACTATCTGGCATCATAAGAAAAGAGGCATTACAAGCTAGTGGGTTTTGTACTCCAGTTACTTGTAGAGTTCCAATTTCATAATCAACACATAATCCCGTAGAATCGTTTGAAATTAATTCAACAATAAATGTTCCATTAGCTAAAAATGTGTGATTTGGGTTTGTTAGGTTTGAAATTGATCCATCACCAAAGTTCCAATAGCTTGCTGCAATATCACCTGCTGATGTATTGTTAAATGTATAGTTACCACTTCCGTTATCAACAATGTTAAAGTTGGATGTTACATTACATGGGATTATAGTTGTGTTTACAAGGATGCTATCGCAATAAGTATTTGTGCATCCATTTCCATCATTTACAGTTAAACAAGGTATATATAAACTATCAATTGCATAGGTGTGGTTTGGATTAGCAAGAGTTGATGTTTGCCCATCTCCAAAATCCCAGTAATAGGCTGTTATATTTCCATATGAGTTATTGGCAAAAGAAAAGTTCCTATTGCCATTATCTGTGTCAGAAAAACTTGAAATTAAGTTGCAAGGCTCGATAAAGTTTAATCGAATCATTGGGGTCTCGGTTAAAATAAAAGTGGAGTTAGCATTTGGACTACTTATGTTTGGATAAGAAATTATACTCTGTCCTATTGATGCAGGTTTTACGGGAGGACTTGTTCCACTAATTGCGTATTCAAGATCAATATAAGAATGAATACATGCAAAATAGGAAGTTCCGCCAGTTAATAATATAGGGTCATCTAAAATTATAGATTTAAGATTATTTATGTCGTTTAGAGATGCCATGATTAACGAAGATCTATAAATCTCTGTGTAGTTCGGAAATGTGTTGGGAATAAATTGGGCTTCATAGATCGCAACTTCATAAACGGTACCAACGGGTGTTCCACTTCCTAAAACAATGTCTATCGCATACAAGCTATCATCAATAAGTGGTTTAAATTGGTTGCCAACTTCATATTCAGTAACACTGTTAGGGCCTGGTGATCCTCCTCTGCTGCCACTAATGGTATCATCATCTAATGCCATAATTCCCGTTGTTACTTCAAAAGGAGGTAATACAACTGAGTTATTTGCAGGGGTATAATCAGTAGAGTCAGAGTTTATTGATAAAGTAACAGTGTAGGGAGTATTGAGAGTAGAGGTAGGAGGTATCCAAGCTGCTGGCATTTTAATGGTATCAATGCTTGATACAAAGAGCGTAGTGTCTGAAGTAGATGCATTAAAAACAGATGTATTACCATCATTGATGTCAACCGTAAGGGTTGTTCCTGTTTGGTCTACAGCACCAAAATTTTCCCCAGTTAAAGAGAAGTTCATGGGGCTTAAATGGTTACTTGGTATTTTGCTATACTGGAGTCCATTAAAATCATAATTACCGAATGTTGTTACAATCTCATTTTTTACTGTTTCTACAACTTTAATATCATCAATCATCCAATAATAATGGCTTGTTCCGCTAAGGATATGAAATCGTAAATAGATGTTTCCTGTATAATTAGCTGCTATACTAGAAATATTAATATCCACACTCATTGGGTCTAGAGACTCAACGTTTACTATGATATTACCATTAATATCATAATCCTGAACGTTAGTAGTAAATGTTGGGTCTGTGCTTACTGTTAAAACTGATACTGCTGAAGAGGTTGGAGAGCAACATCTTTTAAATTTTTGTTGAAAAGAAACGGAGACAGATGGAAGATTATTTACAGGAATAGCAGCAGTTTGGAAATAGGAATCTAAATCTGTAAAGGGTTGTCCTGCTAAACGATTATATTCTCCTCCCCAAAGGAGCATATGATTTCCTCCACTTACAGAGGTTATAGCGGTAGTATTGGTCCAACCTGCCGGAGTAGATGTGGTGTTATCAATACTTTGGTTGTTAAGGACCCAGTCATAATTATTACCCGTATTATCTACTGTTGTCCAACCTACAGGAATACCATTAGTGAAGTCTTCAGACCAAATGATGTTTTGAGCATCAATATTATTAATCCCAATTATAGTGATTAAACTTATGAGTGTTAAAATTTTATTTAAAGTTTTCATAGTTGAGTTTTTGTTAAATGTAGAGAATCAATTGATTTATAGCCTCAGGATGGGATTTTTTTATTTAACGGTTATGTTTTGCCTTGTTTTGTGCAGTTTTTTAAAAGCTTAATAATAAAAAAGCCTCCGAATATTCGGAGGCTTTAAATTCTATAATTGATTTAATAGCTATAAATCTATCTATTTAAAATCAGTTTCTCAACTTGTAAAGAGTTGTTTGTTTTAATGTTCAAGAAATAAACACCATTTGCAATGTTAGTTGCTTTCCAGTTAAATTTATTATTTCCAGCATTTAAAACCTGATTACTAATTAAAGCAACTTTGTTTCCAACAACATCCATTACAAAAATTTCTGTTTGAGATTGTTCTAAAAGATTCAAACTGATGGTAACATCATTTTTAAATGGGTTAGGGTAGACGTTGAAATCAGAAATAAGTTCTAGTTCATTTTCTACAGCAGTAACGATTGGGCCCTGAACATTTATATCAAACCCTCCAGTTTTTAGCACAACTCCACCAGAGTTAATAGAATCACAGTAAGTACTACTACATCCATTACCATCATCTATTGTTAAACAAATTTGAAATGGACCTGCTGTTGTATATGAGTAAAATGGATAAGCCAATGTTGATGTGTTTCCATCACCAAAGTCCCAGAAATAAGTTAAGTTATTTCCTGTAGAAGTATTAAAGATAATAACACTATTATTTCCTGCACTATCTGGTATCATAACAAAAGAAGCATTACACGCTAATGGATTTGATATGCCAGATACATTTAGTGTTGCAATTTCATAATCAACACATAATCCTGTTGAGTCAATTGATATTAATTCAACAACAAAGGTTCCGTTTGCTAAGAAAGTATGAGTTGGATTAGTCGAATTTGAAATTGTTCCATCACCAAAATTCCAATATGTACCAGCAATAACTCCTGTTGAATTATTGGTAAATGAATAATTGCCATTTCCGTTATCTATAAATGTAAAGTTGGAAGTTACATTACAGGGAGGAGTTATCGTAATTGTTATAGAGTCACAAATTGGAGGGCATGAATCTACGGTTAAACAATAATAATAAGTTCCGGGTGTTGCATATGTATGAATTGGGCCGGTGTTTGTTGATGTGTTTCCATCTCCAAAATCCCAAAAATAACTTGCTCCAGGCGAATATGGAGACGCAAAGAAATAGCCATCGGTACCTGTGCTATCTTCAGCAGTAACTGAGTAGTTACAATTCACAGAGTTAACATATATGGTATCACCGTACCAAGCTGAACAGCCATTTGCATCAGTAACATTTAATGTTGGGTTATGTAGTCCGTTTGCTGTATAAGAGAAAGTTGGATTAGCAGAAGTATTTGTGTTAGCTCCACCAAAATTCCATAAATATGCATAGGGCGCAGTCCCTCCAGTGCTGGTTGAAGTAAATGAATATAGACCATTTCCATTATCTACAGATGTAAAACCAGCAGTAACGTTACAGGGAGCAACACTGCTCACTTGAATGGAGTCACAAAAAGTTGAAATGCAGCCATTAGCATCCGTAACTGTTAAGCATGGATGGTAACTTCCGTTAGCAGAATAGGCCGCCATGGGGTTAGGTATAGTGTTGTCGTTAGCAGGAAGATTACTCCATAAATAGGCATAAGGAGCAGTCCCTCCCGTACTGGTTGAAGTAAATGTATATAAACCATTACCATTATCTGTGTAAGTAAAACCTGCATTAACAGTACATGGAATAGCTGATGTTATAACAATTTGCTGGCTTGTAGAATCATAACAGATAGAGTCAGAAGCAGTAAATTGAACCCAGTAAGTTCCGTTAAGAGTGTAGGTGTGAGTTGGGTTGGTTACAGTCGAAGTATTCCCGTCTCCAAAAGACCAATGTGAAGTAGAACCTGTTCCTGTTTCGGTAAATGATATATTTCCCCCACCATTATCTACAGATGTAAAAGAGGCAGAACACTGAGCACTTATATTTTGTATTCCCAAAAGGGTAACTAAACTTAAAAGGGCAATAAATTTATTCAGATGTTTCATAGTATTTAATTTAAGTAATAATGATGTACATATCTATACACGAAAAAAAAGATAGTAATAGGGGGGTATATCTTTTAAATGTTTCATAGAATGAATTTAATTGTTGGTCAGACGAATAGTTTTGTTCATCAGTTGCAAGCAAAAAAAATAAATTTTTCAGTTTGTTGTGACTATTAGAATTTTTATTTTAATCCCAAGTACTTAGTTTTTTATAAATTTCTTTGTGAAAATCAATCAACTCTTGATCTGGATTAAAGTTAGGATGCCCCCAAACAACTCGGTTAATGGTAGTCTTTCCAATTCTAACATCAATATAAAATGTCCTATTTCCTGGCTCATTCATTTCTATACCTTCTAGACTTAGCGTTTCAATTTTTTCTAAAAAGTAGATTAAATCCGCTTTTTCTAAATCTTTAAAGTAAACCTCTCTATCATAGTTAAAGTCGTATTTGTGCACCTTCCCATTTTCACTTAAAATGAATTCGGAATAATCTCCAGTAAAACCTCCACCTTGTCCAATAGCATATCTTTTTCCTTTTGGAGGAGTGTCTGCCTTAACTTGTTCAGGTGATTTACATCCCATCAGTAAAATAATTACCGATAAACTAAAAAAAAGACCTTTCATTTTATGGAATTGATTTTTTGATACATCTAAAGAATAAAAGTAGCATAAAAAGAGTTTATAAAACATGCTAACCAATTTAAATACTGACTATGAACCATTTTGCCAAAAATAATAAAGCATTAAAAAAGCTGAGAGGAATTCATTTACAAATAGGATTAATTATAGCAGGAGGGTTAACTCTTGTTGCATTTGAATGGACAACACCAATAAACCCTTATTCACTTCCAGAAAACACTATTGTGTATGAAGAAGAATGGGAGATGCCACCAATCCTTCCTGAAAAAGAAATAGAAAAGCCAGAGGTTAAATTTACTGATGCTCCAAAAAAATCGGAAACATTTGTAATTGTTGAGGTGTTGCCAGAGCCAACTCCTGAGCCTTCTCCAGAACCGACACCAGATCCAATTTTTGATCTTGAGAAGTGGGATCCAGTTTCTGAGCCTATGTCAATAGAACCTGAAATATTTACTGTAGTTGAAAAAATGCCTGAGTTTATTGGAGGAAATAAGGCAAGAGTATCTTATTTACGAGATAATTTAAAGTACCCTAAAGTTGACAAGTCCGGTGGAGTTCAAGGAACTGTTTATTTAAACTTTGTAGTGGATAAGAAAGGGGAAGTAAAAAAGGTTAAAATATTACGAGGAGTAAGTCCTTCGATTGATGCTGAGGCAATTCGAGTAGTTGAAGCAATGCCAAAATGGATGCCAGGAAAACAACGAGGAAAAGCTGTTAACGTGAGTTACAATTTCCGAATTAGTTTTAAATTAAACTAAAACCTAGTTTGGGAAATTAGCTTAAAAAAAACATGCCAACCAATTTAAATACTGCACTATGAACCATTTCACTAAGAAGAACAAACCATTAGAAAAACTAAGAGGAATTTATTTTCAAATAGGATTAATTGTAGCAGGAGGGTTAACCCTTGTTGCCTTTGAATGGACAACACCAATAAACCCTTATTTACTTCCAGACAATACTATTGTGTATGAAGAAGAATGGGAGATGCCAACAATCCTTCCTGAAAAAGAAATAGAAAAACTAGAGGTTAAGTTTATCGAAGCTCCAAAGAAATCTAAAGTTATTGAAATTGTTGAAAATGACTTTAAAGAAAAGGAAATTGAGACTAAAGAAGATATCAAAGAATATAAAGA
>CAJWVX010000054.1 GCA_913048175.1 uncultured Flavobacteriales bacterium
ATCAAGAGCAACTTCAACTATTCTGATACCCCGATGGCTCTGCCTCGGGGAGATTAATTATCCAAAACAAAGCTTTAAGTGAAAACTTGAACCTACACTAATATGCTTGTAGGACAAGGCTTAGATTATTAGACTGAATTAGTCATTTGAATTAGATCGAACGAACTTAGCTTTCATAAATTCAGCCAAGGTATATTTGGAAACTTACTTTATATCCAACATAAATAATTACATCGAGAATATAAAACTTAATAGATCTAACTGAAACACTAATCTTAAAATTTACACATTACATTTTTATCCAACTCTTCTTCTTTAAAAAAAATTATTAATATGTTTTGTAATTACTTTCTTTTTTCTAACAAATAGTTCTGTTATTTAAGTCTGATTTGACCATATTTTTTTTAATAATATCTAAAATGTTTACATCAGCTTTTTAATTATTGAAAACCTTGTATTAGAATTTTACGTGAACTTTGGTATTTTTCTCCTGTTATATTTACCAAATAAATTCCTTTTTTTAAATCTATAGGTAAGGAAATAATAATCGGTTTTGAATTAATTAATATATTTTTAATTTCTTTTTGATATTGAATAGATCCATCTAATCTTAATAATTTCACAAGAAGTGACCCAACAAATTTTCCACTAATATTTAACATATCTATCCCTGATTCGTTAATATGTTTCCAATCAAGTTTACCTTCCAATCGATTAAAAACAGATTTTATGTCTGAAACTTTATTTTCTCCATCAAAATCAATTTGACGAACTCTATAATAAACATTTCCTATTGGTGGGCTAAGATCATAAGATGAATAATTAATAACTTGATTTGAGTTCCCTGCACCTTGAATAATCTTGAGTATTTGAAACTTTATTCCATTACTACTTCGTTCAATTTGGAAATAATCATTGTTAATTTCACTAGCAGTTGTCCATTTTATTTCAACCTTATTTTCTTGTAAAAAAACATCAAAATTTGATAATTTTACAGGAAGTATAATCGTAGGTTTTGATCCATTTCTTATTGCGGCATAATCCTGAGCATTATTTCCATCTTGTGCCAAATGATTAGTACCTAACGTAAATCCGGTTGATGTTATAGATTGTATTCCATTAGCAAAAACTGCGGTTGAGCTAAAAGCAAGTGTTTCATCTCCAATCATTGTTCCAGTCTTAAAAACTGGCCTTAAGTTATTAATTGCACCATTAGTAATAATCAAATCTGCTTTCCAAGAGCCAGCGAGTGTTTTAGTTTTTCCATCTACAGGATTACCATTGTTGTAACCTCCAAACTCAAAGTGGATCCCAGCATTAAAAGCAATATAATAATAGTTTATACCTGACCTAAAAGCTCCATAAGTAGAACTCGTGCCAGTTGAATACCCATTAGCACTAAAATTGCCTATCATATTATTTGATCGTGCTCCATTTTTCATTCTATCTGTTTTTTCTGAGTTTGATTTTAAGTACATAGTAGCATTGTCCCTAGAACTAGCTCCATCTCCCCAAAACCAAATCATTTCTGGTTTAAATCCAATTGTATCAATAGTTGTTTGAGAGCCTGTCCCTAAATAGGTTCCAATCTTTATGTCACCTCCATCCTGAAATGCAATCCATTGATAAACAATACCATTTGAATTAACCTCGGCATGTGTTCCTAAACTAAACCCATCTGAATTAATCGTGGTAATTCTACCGATTGAATTAGCAGCAGAAGATCCCATAGGTTTTGTTTCTCCCACGGTCATATCTTTGGTTACTATAACTGCCTGAGTAGCACCTTCCGACTTAATCATTATTAAATCTGGTTGGAAACCAACGCCATTAAATACTGATGCATTTCCATTTCCAGTATATTCACCATATGCCCAATAAATTTGAGCATATGAAAAAGAACTCAGTAGACTAAAGACAAAAACTGTACTAAATCTATTTAATGTGTTATAACTAATAGTTATTTTTTTTATTAATTTTTTCATGATATAAATTGTAAATTGATATACACGATAATTATTTAACGGTACTGAAAACTTGAAGTGTTTTTCAAATAAATTTCTACACTATATTAAATGACTGTTCTAAAACAAAACTGTTCCTAACATTTAGGTCTGCATTATTATTGATGTGCACCTTTATGCTGGATGATCCAATACGTTGCATAACTCTAAAATTACCCGCTCCACTTGATATATTCCTATTGATATGGAGAAGCTTTTCCGCTGTTGCATAATTTAAAACTAATGATGCACAGCTATGATTTGTATTAAAAATAACTGCAAACTCTTGAATTATAAAATTATCTCCTAACAAATAAATTCCTATATCCCATATTTATAAACTATTCTAATTAACACAAGAAACAGCATTTACTATTACTAAAAAAACTGATCTCTAAACTTAAAAAAAGCCCAATAAAATTGATGAATAAGTGTATTGAATTTCTTTTTGAATGGTATAATGAAAAGCAGTTATTCATGGTATTGAGGATTATATTTTATAGTAAATTTTTAAATCTAAATAAGTAATTCTATTTAGTTTAAGAATATTACAATCAGCAAAACGAATATGTAAAAAGTAAATTTTAATTTTTATATCCACAAAATTGGTCAATAAATTAAGTGTAATTAAATTTTCATCCCTTTACATGCTCTGTAAATTTAGACATAATAAGTAAATCATTTGTAATGATTTTAAAGAAAAAAAGTAGAATATGAAGTGTTTCCTAAAAAAAGTAAGTAGATAAAACAAAAAATGAATCAAAAAAAAATGAAAAACGAACTTTATATTTTAATCTAGGGAATTCTCCGAGGCTCTGCCTCGGGGAGATTAATTATACTAACAAAACGCTGTTCCGCTAACTTGGCTCCACCATTCTGAACTCATCCCAACCTTTAGTTACATACTCTAACACTTCAAGCATTCTCTCTAAAAAGTGCTAGGTTTACAACGCAATGCGGCTAAGCCTAAAATTTTGTAATTTAGTATGAATAGTTGAAGGATTCTCCCACATTTACGAACGTATAATTAATTGTTGATTGTCCATCGGAATAAGGGATCATTTTAAAACAAAATTCTTTTGTTATTTCAGTACTTTGCTCTTCATTAATTTCTAAAACAAGTTTTAACGCGTGTTTTGGGGGGTCTATATCCAAAACATTCAAAGGATCGATTAGTTTTGGCTCCCAAGTTGAACCATCGACACCCATTGCTTTTATGACTATGCGCATGGAGGACCCTTCTATTCTCCAATCTTCAATGGTGAAGCCTTCTGTGTTGCCATTCGTGAATAAATCGTGTATATCGAACTCAACCGAGTATTCACAAGAATAAGTTGCTGCCGGTGATGCCGATACTACAGGTGCTTTAATAATCCTATTTTCTTTCTTACATGAAGAAAGAACACAAAAACAAATTAGAACAAAAGATAATTTTTGATAAGTTTTCATATTAGTTATATTTTTAACAAAAAATTTATTTCCTAGAATAATTAAACTTGAGTTGAACTCTACATTGACATTTCAAAATCGAACTTTACAGTTTGATAGCCACGCTGAGAGGTTATATAGTAAAATCAAATCATGCAATATTTTATTAACAAAAATAACTAGCAAAGGCAATATAAAACAATACCCGTTTTAAGGTATTTATTTTGTTATCAGTAGAAAATAGAGCTATTTAAAATGATTTTTAGATGAGAAGGGTTCTGCTATAATGTACAATCTGTCAGAAAGGTTAAAGTGAAAACAGATTAAGTTTCTGCTAACGCATCTTATTTGTTATTCACAGCCTTTAATATTCTTTCTGCATTTGATTTTAGCTCTTTCATACTTTTTTTAAGATATTCATTTTCAACATCTTTATATGCATTTCTTATGCTACTATGCCTTATTATATTCCCTTCTTTTAAGAATATAATTTCATCAGCTATATCAAGGGCATCAAAAATATCGTGAGTGATAAAAATCATAGATTGCCCTATATCTTTAATGATTTGTTTTATTTCTTGACGTAAATCAGACTTAAGATTTGTATCTAAACTGCTAAAAGGTTCATCTAAAAGAAGTAGTTCAGGATTTAAGGCTAACGTTCTTGCGATAGAAACTCGTTGTTCTTGCCCTCCACTTAACTCTGAGGGATAACGGTTACCGTAACCTTCCATTTTTATTTTTTTTAGAAGTTCATCCACTTTTTTAGTTTTATCTTTTTTTAATCCAAAAGAAATATTTTCTTTGACTGTTAAGTGAGGAAACAACGCAAAATCTTGAAATACTAAACCAACATTTCGTTTTTGAGGGGAAACAATAATATCATCATTACTAACAACTTTACCTTTAATTTTTATTTGTCCTGCACTTGGTCGTTCTAAACCAGCAATAAGCTTAAGAAGTGTTGATTTTCCACTACCACTTTCACCAACAATAGCACAAATTTTACCCGATTCTATTGAAAAACTACAGTCTTTAAGAGCATTATTTTTACCATCATAAGATTTAGATAGATCGTTTATTTCTAAAATTTTCATAGGTAAATGTTAGTCATGATTTTATGTAAAACATACATTAATTGGTTTTACTTTTTTTATAATTAATTAGTGTTATTAATATCGCTATTATTAATATCAATAATAATGCAGGAATTGAAGCTTCTGCAACACGTTCATCTTCTGCATATTCATAAGCTTTTACAGCAAGTGTATTTAAATCATAGGGTTTAAGTATAAGCGTTAAAGGTAATTCTTTTAAAGTGTCAATAAAAACCAATACAAATGCACTAATTATAGAATTTCTAAGAAGAGGAAGGTCAATTTTAATGAAAGTTACAAACTTATCTATTCCTAAAAGATAAGAGGTTTGCTCCAAATGTTTTCCTAATTTAAGCGTGTTAGCTTCAATCGAATTGTAGCCTACAGCAAGAAAACGAAAAATATAGGCATAAATTAATACAACACTACTTCCATAAAATAAATAGCCTACTTTCAAATTTAAATATGTATCAAAAAAAACTATTATAGAATTACTACTCCTAATAATTCCTATCCCAATTATTGCACCAGGAATAACATATCCCAATGTTGCTATTTTAGGAAAAAAACGAGGTGTTTTAAGAATGCTCCATCTTGAAAAATAAATTAAAAGTAACGCAGTAAGCACAATTATTAATGCTGTAAATAATGCCACAAAAACACTTTGAATTACAAGACTAAAAAGAGCATAATTAAATATTACCTCAAAAGTTTGAACGGCCCAAATTAACAATTGAATTACAGGAAATACAAAACCAGCTAAAATCGGAATAAATACAACAATCAAGTATGTTTTTTTATACCCCACTAAATTGAAACGCTTAGTCTTATCTTCATTATTAAATTTTAAGGCATAAGACTTTTTACCTCTAAACCATTTAACCATAGCCAAAAGAAACAGCACTAAAACCACTAATAATGCTGATAGATAGATGGAGGATTGAATATCTTCTAATGCTGTCCAAGTTCTAAATATACCTGTAGTAAAGGTATTTATACCATAATATTTTGCGGCACCATAATCGTTGAGTACTTCCATAAAAACAAGAAATAACCCACCTATTATTGCTGGTGAAGCTAATGGTAGTGCTACTGAAAAAAAATAACGAATTTCTGATGCCCCAAGCAGATAAGCACTTTCTCTAATTGAATTAGGATAACTCTTAAACATAGCTCTTGTACCAGCATAAACATAAGGGAAAAGAGAAAAACTTAATACAGCAATCAGGCCATAAATATTCATCATCTCAATTTTCTTAATGGGTATTCCAATCATGTTTAAGAATCTTATAAAGGTGCCACCATTTCCTAAAAGACCAACATAGCTATAAGCTACAATGTATGAAGGAATAGCAAGTGGCATAAATAAAAGCCATTCTATTAGCTTTCGATAAGGAAAATCATATTTGGTTACTATCCAAGCTGAAGCGGTGCCAAAAGAAAAACAGATAATACCAGTTCCAAAAAGAAGTATTATAGAATTAAGCACATAATCCAATAAAAAATAAGTGACAATATGATCCCACATTTCTCCTTTACCATTAAATAAATGAAAAATTATGGTAAAAACTGGAATAGCTATAAATAAACTAATGGCCACTGTATACAGTGACCATTGGTTAAAATCTCTTTTAAAATGTTTTGAATAAAATCGCATTTTTTTCAAACCTTTGGGTTTAGATTTATTGCCATTTTACTTCGTCAAATAGGATAACCGCTTTTTTATTGAGTTCGCCTAGTTTAGATAAGTTCAATTTATCTTCTTTGAATTCACCCCATGAGTTAAGTAATTCTGAAGATGACGCTTCGACATTTACAGGGTATTCATAGTTGGCACTAGCAAATTTTTCTTGAACCTCTTTACTTATTAAGTACTCTATAAATTTAATTGCATTGTCCTTGTTTGGGGCAAATTTCGCTACACCTATCCCACTTATATTAATGTGAGTTCCTCTATCTTCTTGATTAGGGAAAAACACATTTACAGCCTTTCCTGCTTCCACTTCAATAGGATCAAGAGAGTTTATTAACTTCCCTAAATAATAAGTGTTGATGATAGCAAGTTCGCCTTCACCAGCCAATATTGATTTAACTTGATCTCTATCATTTCCTTTGGGTGTTCGTGCAAAATTATTAACTACTCCTGCAGCCCAATCTTTAGCAACTTCCTCTCCATTATTAGCAATTATTGAAGCCATTAAAGATTGATTGTAAATATTTCCAGAAGAACGAATTAATAGTTTATTTTTCCATTTATCATTCGTTAAATCTTCATAAGTTGAAAGTTCACTTGGATCAATTTTATTTTTGTCATACACAATTACTCTTGCTCTCTTTGTTAATCCGAACCAAAAGTTATCTTGATCTCTTAAATGAGCAGGAACAATTGAACTAATAATTTCTGATTTTGCCTCTTGCAATAAGTTTTTACTTTTTGCTCTTACTAATCTTCCGGCATCAACTGTCAAAAGTAAATCTGCAGGTGATTGATCTCCTTCACTCTCCATTTTCTGGATTAATTCATCAGCATTGGCTTTAACAACGTTGATTTTAATTCCGCTTTTTTCCTCAAATGCTTTAAAAATCTCTTTATCCGTATCATAATGACGATGAGTATATAGGGTTAAAACTTGATTTTTCTCTTCATTTTTTATTTCTGATTTGTCATTACCACATGAAATTAACATTAGAGTAAAAACAACAATTAGTGATCTTTTGAACATATTTTTTTATCTTTTTATAGATTATATTTTTCAAAATTAACTATTTAGAATGAATCTAAATAACTTTATAAATTAAAAATACGCCTAAAAAAAATATTAATAATTTATCCTTCAAAAAGTTATTCAAACAACCTAAATTCTCTAGTAACAAGAATAATTTCAGAGTTTCTTTGATGAACATATTTGGATCTTAGATTTATATTTAAGTTTTGTACTTTTAATACACTAAATCAAGATTTTTATTGCTTTTGCGACTCTTCATACCAATAGATTAAGATTTTAAACCTTGTGGATGTAAGTATCTATAATATACAATCGGTACAAGCTATCTAAAATAGTAAGGGTTTGATTATCTTTTCTTTCTTGTACACATTCTTAAACTTTTTTACATTATAAAAAAGCAAAAACTCTATATCCAGTTCTTAGGAACCAAGAGCTTTAAGATCTCTCCATTTATAAGGTATAGGTTGGTCAGCTTGAACTGATGGTGGAGTATCTAAACCGTTAAAAAAGTCAGAAGCCATTTGATTAAATATTTTCGGGCTTTCAATAGATACGACATGACCGCATCCTTTTATTAATGACAATACCGCATTATTTTGATAGGATGTAAATTTTTTGGCCGAACTCAGGAAAATATGATCTTGATCCCCCATTACAATCAAACATGGCCTTGTTAAGTCTCGCTTAAAATATTCTTTGATTAACTTGAAAAAAGGCTTGTACAAATGCACCCATTTTAAATATTCAACGGTTGTCATTCGTTGACTTTGTTTCCGAAAAATATAACGACTTAATCTGTGGTTTTTTCTTGGCAATACAATAAAACTAAACAAGGAATAAAAGACTCTAAAAGGTAAAATATAAGTCAGTAATTTTCCAAAATGCACAAAAGCATACATGAGTTTACTGCCATCAAAAATAGCACCAGCCATTACCAGTCTATCGATAAGTTTCGGACGCAGGATATCAATTTTTTGAAGAATCACTGAACCTATGCTTAAAGACATGAAATGTGCTTTAGTAATGTTTAATTCATCAATTACATTTAAAATATCAGAAGCTATAATATCAAAATCATAAGCGGTGTAAGCTGGGGTCATTTCTTTTGAATACCCGTGGTCTCTTAAATCCAACAGGAGCAACCTGAAATCTTTTGAAAAATGTTCAATTTGAAATTTCCAAGTACGAATAGATCCGCCAGCACCATGAACAAAAACAAGCCACGGGGCTCCCTCCTCTGCTCCAGCAATTTCATAATGTAATAAATCTCTGTTTAACTCTTGATTCATGGACTTAATATATAATATCAATTTGTTTTTTTACAAGCTATTGCCAATAACTTATAAATTTTACAAAAATAGAACATCTTTACAAATTAATGAGATATGAAATACAAAGAAAAAATAATTTTAAGTCTTCATCAGTAACAATAAAATACAAATCCTATTTTGAATTATCCTAAAAGGTGTTTTTAAGATTTTATAGTGGTTTTTTCATAAAAAAAAGCCAAATAAACTTGGTTAAAACCGTTTATATTACTCAAATACTTATTCATATACAGTAAAATCGTTATAATTTCTCTTGTAAGCGCTTATAATCCTTCTTACATCCGAATTATCAGTTTGATAAAATATTTCATTTTTACATCTTTCAAAAGATATTTTTCGCTTATTGGTAAATGCATAACCTATATATTTTCCATTTTTTATAAAGACCACCCCTTTTTCTCTCGGCTTTCTGCCTTTAAGAATCAAGATTTCATTTTTAAAATCTCCTTGAATAGTCTTTAAAGCCATCATTACCCTAGCATTATACTGCTCAACATTCTCTCTTTCGCAACAAACACCTTTACATTTTTTAATGCCATAACTAAAACAACTCCCTTTCCCTCCACGTTCAATAGAGCAATTTTTAGGACATAATTGAAAATCTATAATGAGCTTATCCAGATATGACCTAACATCTCTTTCACTGTAAAATTTAGCTATTGGTGCTTGAATCAGCTTAGAATCATTAAACACCAATTGAATAATTCCATTTTGATTTTTATAATGGGTTAAACCTATGGTTTCTTTACTTCTCTTTTGTGCCCTATTATACAAGGGGTAATGTTTTTTAATTTCTGCTGATTCTAGAAGAAAAGCGATCAATTCATTTCCAGTAATAAAATAGGTTACATCAGCTACATCTTGCGTCATTTTTCGCTCTTTATTCGAAGAATCTCTGAAGTGACTCATTACCCTTTGTTTAATATTCTTTGCCTTGCCAACATAAATTATCTTACCATCAAGGTTCTTAAAATAATAAACTCCTGTTGATATTGAAAGTTCATTAAAAGTTTTAGTCTTCAGGTTTGGGGGTAAGGTACCTTGTTTATTTTTGGCATTTAGAAAAGAAGAAATAAGTTCTCCATTCGTATCTGCTGCTATAGCTCTTTTCAATAATTCTACTGTTGCCTCAGCATCACCTCTGGCTCTGTGTCTTCCATTAATTGGAATCGCTAATTCAGCACAAATATTTCCAAGTGAATATGATTTATAACCAGGAAATGATTTTCTAGATAGCCTCACAGTACAAAGCTTTTTTCTCCTAAATTCACCACCAAGCTCTTTAAATTCTTTACGAATTAAACCATAGTCGAAATTAACATTGTGTGCAACAAAAATGGCATCACGGGTGATGGTCAATATGTCTTTAGCAATCTCATAAAACTTAGGTGCCTCTGCAACCATTTCATTAGTAATAGCTGTTAAACCTGTTATATAAGATGGGATACTGCATTCAGGATTTACAAGAGTGGTGAATTCATCGATTACTTTGTTACCGTCAAATAAAAATATAGATATCTCTGTTATTTTATTTGGAGAACCTCCAAAACCTGAGGTTTCAATATCTACAATAGCATAATTCACTCAGCAAAGTTAATTAAGCTTACAATAAACTAAAATAAAATAGTGCTTAAAGTACGAATTGTAGTTTTTAGAATCAGTTTAATAGATAAACTGTTCTTTTATTGTTCTTAAACATTACACAATTACATTTGTTAATTTAAACATGCATGAACCTCTCTTCTAAGATGGTTCAAGCATGTGTTATTTTTTTGTAGATATGAAAACCTATTCTATTTAGGCGCTCTTTACAAATGGGATAACAATATATATGTTATTGATTTTTAATTGAATGCTTAATGTATTTTTCAATAACAACGGCCGTAACAATAACCATATAAAACTGACCTACTAAGCCTACTAAAATAGTTGCTTTTTGAGCTATAGGTATTACTGGTATAATTTCACCATATCCAATAGTTAATAACGTAATGTATGCGTAATACATAATGTTATCCATCCTTAATTCAAAAGAGCCTCCTTCTAATAATGCTCCTTGAAAAGCTCCAGGAAAAACTAACTCAATACACATAAATAGAAAAAAAGCTAAAAAACCTAAAGAAATATATCCACTCATTAAGCCCATAATAACATTTTTATCTACTATTAAAGCAGTCCAAACTTGTTTAACAATGTTGTATGTAATAATGATGTGGAAGATAAAATAAATAGAAAGTCTTAACAATATGTATTCATCACTTTGGTTCCTACTAATTAAGTTCGCTCCAAAAGCAATTGCCGAAGTTCCAAACAGGATGATAATAAACCACATTAGTAGTTTTGATTTTGAAATCAATAAAATACCAGCCCCAATATTTACTAGAAACAGAATAGGTAATAAAATGTTTTCGTAAACATCACTAGGCACCAATAAAGATCCAAAAAGAATAAGCAGTTGAGTGATTAAAAAGAAAATAAATCTACGTTTATATAATGTTTCCATAATTTATCTTGGTCTCTTTAATCTTTTAGTAGCTCTTCGTTAAAGGTATAATCTTTATAGTTTACTCTAAATAAAGCACTGTACATTGCAGGGATAAAAATTAAGGTTATTACGGTTCCAAATAACAAACCAACCATTATACTAACGGCCATACCTTCCCACATTTCACCTCCGCTTAAATACAAAGGAATTAAGCCTAAAATAGTAGTGAAAGTAGCTAGCAAAATTGGTCTAAACCTTTGTAAACATGCAGTAATAATAGCATCCTGAACACTTCGTTTAAGCTCGTTTTCTTCAATCTCCATTCTATCAACTAAAACAATGGCATTATTAATAACAATACCTGCTAAAGAAATTACTCCTAAAAAGGGCATAAATCCAAAAGGTACTTGAAAGATTAATAACCCAATAACAACACCAATAATTCCTAATGGAATAGTTAATAAAATCATTATCATTTTTCTAAAAGAATTGAATTGAATCGTAAGTAATAAAATAATAATAAACCCTGATAATGGTAAGTATGAAATTACAGATCCCATACTTTCTGCCGATTGTTTAGCGTCTCCTCCAAATTCATAATCATAACCTTGAGGCCATAATTTCACTTGTTCTTCCATCCATGGAGTAATTTCTTTAGTAATTAGTGATGCATTTCCTCCTTCTTTAAGATTACTTGTAATGTTAATGGTTTTTCTTAAGTTCAATCTTTTAATTTTTGAATATTGCCATTGCGGAACAATATTAGCAACTTGTAATAGTGGTACACTTCTTCCAGTAACTTGTGCGTAAATATTTAAGGTTTCTAATGAAGCCAAAGATTGTTGCTGACTAGCATTACTTCGCATTAAAATGGGGATAGATTTATTATCCTCTCTATATTCTCCTGTTTGGAAACCTTCTAAAACAGTTTTTAAAGATGTTGCAATATCTTGGCTAGAAACACCAGCTATTTGAGCTCTGTTTTGATCTATTTTTATTAGAAACTTTTTACTTTTTGGACCCCAATCATCTTTAATATTATTTGTTCCTGTAATATTAGAAAGTTTAATCTTTACAGATTCCGAAATTTTTGCTAATTCATCAGGGTTAGGCCCAGAAACTTTAATTTCAATTGGATTACCCCCTCCTCCAGCACCTAAAACACCAACTTTAATAGCTGCGTTAGGGAAATTATTGAATCCATAATTGTTTAATTTTTCAAGCATTGGTTGGTTCTCTAAAAAAGAAGAAGTATTTACCAAAATATGAGCATAGCTTGAGTTTGCTTCGTCTTGAGAATAACCTAAATCATAAGATTCTGGTCCTTGTCCAATGTAAGAAGACCAATCTGATATTCCAGTTTTTCTTGTATCATTAACCAGAAGAGAGTCTTTCATATACAACTCTATCTTTTTTACAATCTCGGTAGTTCGCTCAATTTTTGTTCCTGTAGGAAGGTTAATATCTACCGTAATCATATTTCTATCACTATCTGGAAAGAATAAAAACTGAACATGACCAAAACCATATATTGATAAGGCAAAAGCTAAGAAAATAGCTGTTATTACCTTTCCTTTATTTGCTAAGGCTGATAAAATAAGGTCTTTATAATACACTTTTAACTTATTGATAACACGATCTATAAAACCTGGTTTTACTTCTCCTTTAGGTTTTACTTTCAAAAATAAAAAACAGAACATTGTAATTACTGTTAACGCAATTAACCATGAAGACAATAATGCAATAGTAATAACAACAAAAATTGGACCTACGATATCTCCCATAGATGTAGGAGACATAAAAAAGGCTAAAAATGCTGCAGAGGTTGTTAATGTTGAAATAAGTAATGGCATAAACAATTCTGAACACGCTTCAATAGCAGCTATTTTTGCTTTAGTGCCTTTTTCCATTTTAACCATTACTGTTTCGGCAACAACAATGGCATTATCTACCAGCATTCCTAAAGCCATAATTAAAGCTGCCAATGTAACTTGGTTTAAACCAATATCCATTAAACCCATTATCATTAATGTCATAATAATAACAATAGGTATTAGGCTTGCAATAACCAAACCTGTTCTCATTCCTAAAAACAAAAGCATAACAGCTAATACTATACCTATTGATTGTAATAGATTAGTTATAAAACCTTGAACTTTATCATCTATATATGTATCTAAAGATGAAACTCTTACTAATTCTAAGCCAATAGGTAGTTTTTGTTGCCATTCGCTAACTACTAAGTCAACTTCCTCTCCTAATTTAATTACGTTAGAATTCTTTTTTAAGTTGATATGAATAGATAACGCATCTTTACCATTTAACCTCACTTTTTGTTGTGCAGGACTTATGTAACCTTTTCTTACCGAAGTAATGTCTCCTAATTTTACTGATTTAGCACCGTTACCAACAGAAATTAGCATTTCTCTAATATCTTCTACAGAATTAAAGTTTCCTGTCGGTTCTAAAATAATTCGCTCATCAGCCAAATTAACCTCTCCACCTGAACTTAAAATGTTAGTAGATGCAATTAATTGTTGCAGCTTTGATGCTGAAAGATTGTACTCTTTTAACCTTGTATTATCAAACTCTACAAATACTCGTTCTTCTTGTACTCCTCCTAAAACAACCTTAGCCGCATCAGGCAAACGAATTAAATCATCTTTAATATCATCTACATATTCTTTCATCTCTAAATAAGAATATCCATCTGAAGTTAAACCAACAACAATTCCATAAACATCTCCTATTCCATCATCTTGTAAATTAGGCTGAACACCTTGAGGCAATCCTCCTATTGCTCCAATTTTTCTTCGTAATCTATCCCATACAGCTTGTAATTTTTCTTGTGGCACTTCATCTTTTAAACTCACTATAACAACAGAAAGACCTGTTCTCGAAGTACTTGAAACCTCTTTTAATTCAGGTAATTCTTGAACTAGTTTTTCTATTTTATCCGATACTAATTGCTCAACTCTTTCAGGACTTGCTCCTGGAAACAAAGATACTACCGAAGCCACTCGAACAGTAAAAGGTGGCATGCTATCTCTTGATAAACTTGAATAAGTTACCAGTCCCATAATAATAATAGTAACCAGTACCATTAAGGTTATTCTATTTTTTTCAATCGATATTTTTGCTAAATTCATAGGTGATCTATTTATCTTTCAGTAATTAATTGGAAACGGTATTCAAACTTTTTAATTAAAAATTAACTACTTTATTCTTACCTCTTGCCCATCTAACATTGTTTGCAAACCAGCAACTGCAATCTTTTCTCCTGGAGATAATCCTGACTTTATTTCAAACCCTTCTGCTGTTAACTGACCAATAACTACTTTTTTCTTTTTTACCGTTGTTACTTCTCCTTCTTCTATTAAAAAGACAAACCTTCCGTTACTATCCTCTCCTACTGCATGAGCTGGTACCACTAATACTTTTTTAGCAGTATTCTCACCTCCAAAATTAAAAGTAACATCTGCTGTCATTCCACTTTTTATCTCATCAGTAAGATCAGCTATCCTTACACTTACCGGGTATGTAGATGTATTAGCATCAAGAGCTGGTGAAATTTCTGTTACTTCAGCAGAAAACGTTTTATCTTTAAAAGAAGTAAAATGCACATTTACGCTCATTCCTTGCTTTACTCGATTAATAATACTTTCTGGTAATCCTAAAGAAATTTGCATATTAGTACCCGAGTTTAATATTGCAACAGTTTGTCCTGGACTAACATTTTCATCAATCTCAGAAGTAACAGTTGCAATAACTCCATCTTCAGGAGCATATAAGTACCCGAAGTTTATTTGCTCTTTTTGGATCTTCACATTTCTTTCTGCTGATTGATAATTTTGTTGTGCTGTTGCAAAAGAGTTTTTTGCTGATTCAAAATTGCTTAAAGCAGAACTCCCTTTCTCATATAATGAGCGAACTCTGTCTAAATTAAGTTTAGCAGTATTCATTTGAGATTTTGCACTATTCATTGAAGATTTAGCATTTTCATAACTCAACCTTGCTTGCTTATTATCTAACTTAGCCAACAGTTTTCCTTTCTTTACTTTTTGACCTAATTTAATATCAAGTTTTGTAATTACTCCAGTACTTCTAAAACTTAATTTTATCGTTTTATCTGTTTTCGAAACGCCACTAAATGTTCTATTTTTTTCGCCACCCAAAAATCCAACTTCTTTGTATTTAACTGGGCGAACTACTTTTTCTACTTCTTGCTCTTTTTCATAACAAGAAAAAAGTGTAATCATTAAAAAACTTAATCCTAAAATTTTGATTGTATATTTCATTTCTAATATGTTATGGTTCTATTTATTTTCTTTAGTCGCTATAAAAGTTAAAAATCGTTGACGAAAGCTCTCGTTATCTTTCTCAGTATTTAATAAAAAGTAATACCCTAAAAATCGTTCTAATTGTAATGAACTTATTAGGTAATTATTTACAGCATTTGCTTTCATAAATTGAGCATTTAAGTAATTATTCTGCGCATCAATTAATTGAACAATATTAATTGCTCCATTAGAATAAGCACTTCTTGTTAAATCTAAAGCCTCTTCTGCAGCAGATTCAGAAACTGTTGAAAGTTTAATATTTGAAATTTGATTAATTAAATTTAACACTCCATTTCTTACATTGGCAGCAATTGCCAACTCGGTATTGTTAACTCCTATCTGTAGCTGATCTTTTTGAATAGCTGCAGTTTGTCTTTGTATATTTTTTGTATTCTGATCAAATATTGGAAGAGTAACATTTATGCCAACATTATAATAACCATCTGGTATCTCAGGAAAACCTAAAGGGGATGTACTTCCTTTACCCCATCGGCTAAAACTTCTATTGTATTGCCCTTGTAAACCAACTGTAGGGATAAAACGACCCGACCCATTTAATTTCATATTTCTTTCGGTAGCCTCTAAGTTATAGGCTAATGATTTTAACTCTGGAGCATTTACTTTAGCTTCTTCTATCAAAAAAGCGATAAAAGGTTCACTTAAAGTTGGATCATCCAACAACTCAAAAAACTTGTCATAATCATAGTCTTTATAAATGCCTTTACCTAGCTCAATATTTGCAATATCAATTTCTTTATTAACTGGATTGTTTAACAATTGGTTTAAACCAATAAAGCCTTGTTCTAAACTATTAACTGCTTGAACCATTGCCTGTGTATTTTGTGCCAACGCACTTCTAAAACGCAAAACATCTGATTTACCCGATTGACCTGCATCAAAATTCTGCTCTGCTAACTGAAGATTTTTCTTTGTTAGGTTTAGGTTTCGCAATTGAATTCCTGCATTCGCTTTTAATATTAATAAACTAAAGTAAGTATTAGATACATTGTAAATAAGATCTAATTGAGCTGCATTATAGGTTTCTTGTTGTGCTTCTTTTAACTTTTTTTGAATGGTAATATTGGTGCTTGCAGCATTAGAATAAAGGGATTGTTGTAAGGTAACATTACCTCCTAAAGAAAATTCAGAGTTTTGACCATTACTTACTTCAGCCATATTTGGGTCAATATGAGTTCCTGTTCCATTTGCAGTAAGCTTAGGCAAATAGTTTGATTTTGCCATCTTAAGATTTTGCTCCGATAGCTCTATGTCTTTTCTACCAGATTGTAAGGATAAATTATTTTTTAAAACTCTATCAATTACATCTAATAATGAATACTGCTCGTCTGATAGAGCGTTTTTGAGGTCTCCTACAAAGTCAGTACTTCCTATTAAACTATATTTAATAGATACATTAACCATTTCGGCAGTATTAAAGTTTACCGTTAATCGCTGGTCATAATCAATAAACACCGACATTTCAGAAAGAGGTTTCCCACTAATATAACTATCTACTGTTAAAGCTATTCTTCGAAAAAACTGATTAATATTATCTTTAGATTGATTGGTTGCCATTAAACCCAATTTAACATCTCCAACTCCTGTATTAGAAAATGAAGGCAGCTTTTTCTCTATAAATGAATTAGCCAATTGCTTTATTTCGTCATCTTTTAGAAAAAAGCCACCAGCAAGATATACAGCATCAATTCCTTCTATATTTCCTATAATATCTGAAACACTTTTATATGGAATTAATTTATATTCAGCCCCTATAGATTTTAGTTCTTTATCAAAAGTGTTTTTTAGTGGTAAAATATCTAAAAAATGTTGTTCTACAACAATTCCCAACTTCTTAAAATTGGTTAATTCGTGTAGCTTTTTAATATCTTCTTTATAAGATTCTGATTCAATAAGGTAAGTGAAATTGTTAATTCCTGATGTTGCTTTATTAAAATTTATGTCTATTAAATCTTTATTAACTGCTCCAAATAAAATAGTAGGCTTTTTATATTCTTGAACTTTATGGATGATGGAATTATTAACTACTCCAAAGGCTAAAATAATATCCGTATTATCGTTAATTAATTGAGTATAATTTTCTTTTGCCTTCTGCAAATTAAAATCATTCATCAATAAACTTTCTTTTGGGAAATTTACAGTTACCTCCTCTCCTACTACAGCTCTTATCTCAGTTTTAAGTTTTACCAATAGAGGCGCTATTTCTTCGCTTTTTTTATCAATTAAAATACCAACGTTATAGTTTTTTTTTTGGGCGAAAGAAACTGCTACTGTAAATACAAATAGTATAGTTATATATTTTTTCATCTACTTTATTAATTTTTTCAATACTTCTGTAAATATATCCCTTTTATAAGATATTTATCTCTTAAGGATTTTTTTGTAAATAGTTTATAACCTCAGATTTATAAGCAACGCTTATCTGATTAATCTTCTACTAATAATGGTGATTTTTTCACATTCCTGATTACTTTAATTTAAAATAGCAAGGAGTGAATTATACGATTTATAATGGATTTTCTTTTTAAAGCCCGAATGTAAAATGTACATTCTCTTCTTCATTTCAACTATAGCGGAGCATTTAAATAGGTAAAGCTCCAACAACTACTCTATTATTTTATGGGTTAACTTTTACCCATTTATTGTTTTATGGGTCAAAATAGTAAGTATTGTCAATTTATATGAGTATTAATAAGGAGGTATAAATTTCAAAGACTAACGCTTTACATTATTAAAATGTCTCCAGAGAGACTCAGATGAATGTTTTTTCAAGTCTCATTTAAAATAAATATAGAATATGACATACCTAATAAATTAATTCAATAGAAGCAAACAATAGTTTTTTTTAGGGGGAAACTTTATATTTTCGTATACTAGCTTTGATTACAAGTTCTTTTGAAATTGATAATTCTTGGTTTTTACTTTCGTAACATGAACGCTGTATAAATTCCAACTAACTATGGATATAACATTTAGATCATTAAAGCGAACTTTCCTGATAGCTTTATGAATTATTAAATGTTAGGCATGTAAGCCCATAATACCCTCGGAATATGTACAAATAAAATAACAAGACTAAAGAATTTATTTTAAATAAATAGCACAAAAAATATAGCCCACTTTTGGTTTGTTTAACTCATTTACTAATTTCTTATTAATTTAAAGAGTTAATTATAAATGAAACATATTTGAATACTACAACAGATGTTAGAAGACTAAGCATTAAATAATTGAACTAAATTCATCTTTTAATTGATCTACCCAAGTTTCAATTCGCTCAGTTGTTAATTCGCCTTGATTATCTTCATCTATGGCTAAACCATAGAATAATTTTTCATTAATTAGAGCTTTTGATTCATCAAATTCGTAACCATCAGTAGGCCATTTCCCAATTATTTTACCTCCTGATTTTTCAACTTGGGTAGCAAGTATACCCACTCCATCAACAAAATATTCTGAATAACCATATTGATCTCCTAATCCGAAAATAGCTATTACCTTATTTGTAAAATTAATTTCACAAAATTGATCAAAAAAACTATACCAATCATTTTGCAATTCTCCGTCATACCATGTTGATAAACCTAGAACAAAATAACTGTATCTATCAAAGTCTTCAATTTTCACCTTATACATGTCTAATATTTCAATATCAAAATATGCTGACAATAACTTTTCTAATTCCTTAGCAATGCCTTCAGTTGTTCCAGTATCAGAACCATATATCAAGGCAATTTTTTTATCTTTTTTTATTTCAATCATTTTCTTGAGCTAATCTAACAACTAATCCATTTAGTTTTTCATTCATAAATACTTGACATCCTAGGCGACTATTATTCTCCACAAAAAAAGCTTGATCAAGCATATCCTCCTCATCATCTGATGCATCAACAATTTCATGTTCCGATTCTACATAACAATGACAACTTGCGCACATTGCCATTCCACCACAAGTTCCTTTTACAGGTAGATCGTAAGCCTTACAAATTTCCATCAGATTCATGTTCATATCTGTTGGAGCTTCTATTTCATGAG
>CAJWVX010000055.1 GCA_913048175.1 uncultured Flavobacteriales bacterium
GCCTTTTTTTATAATCGGTTTTTATTGTTTATAAATCAAAATCTGGTTCAGCAGCTTTTGCGTATTTTTTCTTTTTAGGTTTAATACTTTTTACAAAAAGTATATTAACCAACTCTTCATCCTCAGTTAAAATAACATTGCTAATTCCATTAACAACAGTTACCAGTTTCTCTTTTTCTTTGTATTTGAATCTTAATTCTAATTTTTCATAAGTGTCATCTTCAAATTTCAAGAACATGTTGCGGTAATCAATATTTCCGTTTTTCATAGTAACTTTTCCATAAAAACAATCTGCCATACTTCCTTTTCTAATAGAAATGATAACATCATCATGGGTGCCGTCTATCACTTCGTTTGCACCTCTTTTCTCAAAGACTTTAGCATATTTTGTGTAGCATGTTAATTCAGCTTTATTGCCTTGAGCAAAAGTTACTGAGATCATTAAGGTTAAGATTAGCGTAGGTATAATTTTTATCATAGGATTTCTTTTAGCAGTTGTAAAAATAGATATACTTTATTTATTGTCTAAATTTGGATACTATTATTTTGATTTTAATAGATACCACATGAATATAGAATTAATTAAGAATAATTTTTTAGAGGCAAAACAATTATTAGACCAATTTATTGGGAATGATAATAATTTAGAAAAGATAGCTTCTGCAGGATCAATTATGGTAGATTCTATTAGTAATGATGGTAAAATAATTTCTTGCGGTAATGGAGGTTCAATGTGTGATGCAATGCATTTTGCAGAAGAGATGACAGGAAGGTTTCGTGAAAGTCGTAAAGCTTTACCCGCGGTGTCTGTTTCAGATGCGTCTCATATTAGTTGTGTTGGTAATGACTATGGCTATGATGAAGTTTTTGCAAGATATGTAGAAGCCTTGGGTAAACCTGGAGATGTATTGTTGGCAATAAGTACAAGTGGAAATTCAAGAAACATACTTAAAGCAACTAAAATTGCTAAAGAAAAAGGAATTAAAGTTATTGGCTTAACGGGAAATAATGGTGGTGAATTAGCGGCTATTTGTGATGTTGAAATTAGAGTGCCACATTCTGGTTATGCCGATCGAATTCAAGAAATTCACATTAAAATAATTCATTCTTTAATTCATTACATAGAAGAAAACATATAATTCATGCTTGTAAAAACTTTTGGAAGTGCCGTTGTAGGTGTAGACGCTATTACAATAACCGTTGAGGTTAATGCGGATAGGGGTTTTAAGTTTTTTATGGTAGGATTACCAGATAACGCTGTAAAAGAAAGTCAGCATAGAATAGAGTCTGCACTCAAAAATGTAGGATTAAAAATGCCAGGAAAAAAACTGGTGGTGAATATGGCTCCTGCTGATATTCGAAAGGAAGGTTCTGCCTATGATTTAACAATTGCTATTGGTATTTTAGCTGCATCTGGTCAAGTCAATAATGAAGAAGTTGGTAAGTATGTGATTATGGGAGAACTATCTTTAGATGGCAGCTTACAGCCAATAAAAGGAGCATTACCTATTTCTATTCAAGCAAAAAAAGAAGGTTTTAAAGGTTTTATTCTTCCTAAAGAAAATGCAAAAGAAGCTGCTGTTGTAGATGGATTGGATGTTTATGGTGTTGGAAATATTAAAGAGGTTATTGATTTTTTTAATGAAGGGACACCTTTAGAGAAGGTTGAAATAAATACTAGAGAAGAATTCTATAAAAATTTAAATAGTGTAGATTTTGATTTTGAAGATGTAAAAGGTCAGGAGAATATAAAAAGAGCATTAGAAATTGCAGCGGCAGGTGGTCATAATGTTATTTTGATTGGCCCACCAGGAGCGGGTAAAACGATGTTAGCTAAAAGGTTGCCAACAATATTACCTCCATTATCTCTCCAAGAAGCACTGGAAACAACAAAGATTCATTCTGTTGGAGGGAAATTGAGTAAAGAAACTTCACTGATTAGTGTTCGTCCATTTAGAGCTCCTCATCATACCATTTCTGATGTGGCACTAGTTGGAGGAGGTAGTTTTCCTCAACCTGGAGAAATTTCTTTGGCTCATAATGGGGTGTTGTTTTTAGATGAACTTCCTGAATTTCAAAGAACTGTTTTAGAGGTTTTAAGGCAGCCATTAGAAGATAGGAGTATAACCATCTCTAGGGCAAAATTTACTGTAGATTACCCCGCAAGTTTTATGATGGTTGCATCAATGAATCCTTGTCCATGTGGATATTATAATCATCCAGATAAGGATTGTGTATGCTCTCCTGGAGTTGTTCAAAAATATTTAAATAAAATTTCTGGGCCTTTATTAGATCGTATCGATTTGCATGTTGAAGTAACTCCTGTTTCGTTTAATGAACTAAGCACTAAAGAGGTTGGAGAGTCAAGTAACGATATTAGAGAAAGAGTAATTGCTTCAAGAAAGATCCAGGAAAAGCGATTTGAAAAAAACAAAGGAGTGCATTGTAATGCTCAAGTTTCTTCAAAAACTTTAAAAGAAATTTGCGAGATTGATCAATCTGGTAGAGATTTATTGAAAAAAGCAATGGATCGATTAGGTTTGTCTGCCAGAGCTTATGATAGAATTTTAAAAGTTGCAAGAACAATTGCAGATTTAGAAGGTTCGGAAAGTATAGAAACAAATCATTTGGCAGAGGCAATACAATATAGAAGCTTAGATCGTGAAGGTTGGGCGGGATAAAAAAATAAATTAATAACTATGAAAATTTTGAAAACAGTTTATAAATTAATAGCATTTAGTCTTATTGTTGTGTTGTTTTCATGCACAAAAGAAGAAGAACCTATAAAGCTGGCAGAAGTTAATGTGCAAGAGTTTGATTCAGGTTATTTGATTATTAAATTAGATACTGACCCTGTTTATTTAGACAGTATATATTATACGAACAATACTCAAGGAACATCATTTAAGATTGAAAAAACAGAGTTTTCTGGTTATAATTCTAATTCAAACCCTATTACTTCAGTTTTTAAACCATTGATTAATGGAAATGATAGTGACATAGTTCAATGTTGTTTTTATGTGAATAGTCCTATGTCTGTTGGTGTATCTTTTGAAGATTTAAGTTTGACTTTGGATTCAAATTACTTAGAGGCAATTGATTCTCTATATACAGGGGGAAACCCTGTTTTTTGTATTACGGGAAAGTATTAGTGTGATTTTTGATAATCAGATTTAAGCTGCTCAAGTAAAGAGATTATCTGAGTTCGTTCTAAAATTAATTGACTCATCATTTTTTTCTTATTAAATAGTCTGCTATAAAATTTTAAGTTGTAAAATATTCTTCTAGCAATTCTTGCATAAAATATTGTAAAAAATCCTGATAAAGGTAAAGCGATAGCATAACAGATAGTTAGCAAAAAAGAGTGACTAAAATACCAAGTAATATAAGTAGCCAAAATATAGAATAAAGTAAACGAAAAAGTGCCTATTGCCATTAGAAGTGCGCCATAAAATGCCTCACTATTAGTAATTTTTAATGCAATTACTCTAGGAAGTTTATATGGAACAAAGCTGTTAACAAAACCGAATATCCAGATAGGGAAACCAAGTGTTAAAATGACAAGGCGTTTAATGAAATAGAATAAAATATTGCCTTGTACATTATTTTCCTCCATAGACTTGTCTGATATGCCAATGGCTTTAAGGTTTAAGAAGTAGTCGTCAATCTTACTCTTTACTTCATTAAATGAGGTTACATCCTTTTTTTGAAAATACTTAATTGCACTATAAATATCTTGACTAAGTTTAATTTTCTCAAACTCATTTGGAGTATTAATTTTTCTGAGAAGTTCTTTTTTATATAAGCTTTCTACCTTTTCAGCTAAAGCTTCTAGTTCCTCTTTGTCAATATCAATAATTAATCTTTTAATGCTAGTTTCAATATCCTCAGTTAGATTTTTAGCAGATTTTATTTCGTCTGTTTTGTAGTTTTCTATGAAGTTATCAGTTTCTAAAACTGTTCCAAATTGGATAAAAAGTTCGCTTCTAAATCTGCTCGATTTGGTATAGTTTAATCCTACGGGCAGTATTTTTACGTTTAAATTGTAATCATTCTCTTTTACAGCTCCTAATGCAATTCTTGCAGCTCCTGTTTTTATTTGCCTTAGTTTTCTTTCGTGTTCAGATGTTCCTTCTGGGAAAATCATAATAACACCATTTTGACCTAATTTATCAAAACAACCTTTAAATACCTCATGGTTTTTATGTAGCATTTTGGGGTCATCTTGTGCTCTATAAACAGGAATCATATTTAAGCCTATTAACATTTTTGATATAATTTTGTTGTTAAACAAAGAGCCCTTAGCTAAAAAACTAATTTTTTGTTTTATTAAAACAGCAATGCAGGCAGGGTCCAGAAAAGAACTTGGGTGATTGGCTACAATCATAAAAGGGCCATTTTTAGGAATGTTTTCTAATCCCTTTATATGAATTTTTCTGAAGTAAACCTTTAGAGATAGCCTTGTAATTGATTTAAGAAGTGAATAGATCATAATAGTTATAAATTTACTTCAAACTTATTTGTTAGATCTATTTTATGAAAACTCAGAAGAGCAAAAAACTGACTTTTAAAAAATGGAAAATAGTAGTTTTAATTACAACTTACTTTAATTTGTATATGTTGTTTTGATAGAAGTAATCATTAGAATAGTAATACGAAACAGCTTCTTTTAAAAAAACTGGATCAGTATCAATTGGCGTAAGTTGATTGTCTTTTTTATTCCACTCGTAAGAATTAGCTGACTTTTTATCTCCTAAAACAAGTAGTTTGTTGTCCTTAAACAATCCTAAACTTCTGTAGTTACCTATAAAAGCCCGCTCATCAGTAGGAGTCATTTTAGTAATGTCTTGTCCAAGAAGTTGAGATTCGTAAGTCCAATTAAAATAGCCGAACAACGTAGGAAAGAAATCAATTTGAGAACAGAGTTTGTTAATCTCAGTAGGTTTTTTGTCTTTTAGATTGTAGATAAAAGCAGGGATGTGGTATTTGGCTACATCAATTTCTCTTTTTCCTGCACTAGATGCGCAATGATCTGCCATAATCACAAAAACTGTGTTATCGAACCATGGTTTTGATTTTGCTATTTTAAGAAACTGTTCAATTGCGTAATCAGTATATTTAATTGCACCATGTCTTCCTGCCCCTGAAGGTATATCAATTTTGTTTTCAGGATAAGTGTAAGGCCTGTGATTGGAAGTGGTCATAACAAAATTGAAAAAAGGTTCTTTGTTTTTATGATTGATATCTGCTTCATTAATTACTTTTCGATAAATATCCTCATCACACACTCCCCAAGCATTTTCAAAAGTTACTTCGTTATCTTCAATATTTGTTCTTTTAGAGGTAAACTGATCGCCCATTAGATAGCCTCTTCCTCTATCAACAATATCAAAACCATTGCCACCAAAAAATTGGTTCATATTATCGAAATAACCATCTCCACCATAAAAGAAGGAACTTTTATATCCTTTTTGATTAAAAACTGTTCCGATATTAAAAAAACCGGTATTATTTTTTCTTTTAACGATACTTCTACCGGGAGAAGGAGGTATTGATAAGGTAATTGCTTCCATTCCGCGCACAGTTCTTGTGCCATTTGCATAAAGGTTGTTAAAGTTGATACTTTTGTTTATTAGGGTATCCATGAAAGGAGTAACTCCCCAAGTGTTTCCATATCGGGCTAAATATTCAGCACTTAAACTTTCAATACAAATAAAAATAACATTAGGTCTTTGCTCTTCACCTTGATTTTTGATGAGCCTCTTAAAACTAAATTTATCCTGAGAAATTAAACTGTCAGTTGGAGCAATTATATTTTTCTTTAACTCTTTTATTGACTCATCTAAATCTTGAGTTAAATAAAACTCTGTATAACTTAGTTCGTTGTTTCTGAAAGCTGCAAAAAAAGAATGAATTCCAGTTTTACTTAGTTCGTTTTCGTACCGATTTTCAGACCATTCAGCATTTTTGTTGGTAATAAATAAGAAAAATAATAATGGAACAATTACGATGGGTAAGGTTATGAGTAATCGTTCCTTAAATGTACTTTTAGTAGAAAAAGTATTTAGAAAGACTTTCTTTTTTTTTGTAACAAAAACGATCAGTGCTACAGCTCCAATTACAATTGAAAGTAGTATAGGTAGTGGGTATGATTCGTTAATGTTTCCAACAACTTCGTTGGTGTAAACTAAATAATCTACAGCAATAAAGTTAAATCGTGTGCGAAACTCTTCCCAAAAAGTAAACTCTGCAAATGTGGAAAAAACAAAAATTAATGATCCAATAAAAAAAGCAAAATTGGTAATTATTTTATCAAGTTTACTTCCATGCAGCTTGTTTGGTAAAGCAAATAAATACAAGGTATATGGCAATAAAAAAAAGGAAAGTGTTCCAAGATCAAAAAATAAGCCTGTTGCAAAAATTCTTAAACCATTTATTATAGAAAATTCTATATTAGGTAAAGACCAGATATATAAGGATACTCTTACAATAAAGGAAAGCATTAAAAATACTAATCCGAAGGTAGAAAGTAGCTGATATCTTTTTGAGATGTGTAAATTCATAGTGGATACAAATATATTGACCTTTATCGGTTTTTACGAATTTTGAGCTATTCATTTAAGACTACTTGTTTTTTAGATTATATTTGTTTTTTAAAATAGTTAGTTTTTATGCGGAGTAATATATTGTTGGTTTTAATTGTAATGCTTTTGAGTCAACATTTGTCGGCACAAAATGACACACTTTCGATTAGTAAAAAGCGATTACTTCCTAAGTTAATTATTCCTGCTGTTTTAATAATATCAGGATCAATTTTATCGGGTTCCGAAGCAGAAAAAAACTGGCAGGTTGATATTCGAAATAAAGTAGGGAATGATTACCATAATGGACTTGATGATTATGTGCAATATTTACCTTACGCTCAGATTTATTTAGGAGACTTAATGGCGTTCGAAGCTAAGAACCATTGGTTTGATCAAACAAAAAATATTTTTTTAGGAGGAATTGCAACATTGGTTATTACACATTCTCTTAAGAGGGGTATAGGCAAGTTAAGACCGGATGGATCTTCAACACATTCTTTTTCATCTGGACATACGGCAACTGCTTTTCTAGGAGGAACAATTCTTTACCATGAATATAAAGAATCAAACATGTTGTATGCATCAAGTGGCTATTTATTCTCTACAACAGCAGCAGGATTAAGAGTTGCAAATAATAGACATTGGGTGTCTGATGTTTTAGCTGGTGCAGGAATAGGTATTTTAGTTGCAAATTTAATATATCATTTTGAGCCTTTAAAAAACTGGAATCCTTTTAAGAATACTAAAAACATTACTTTTAGTCCTATTATTACTAATGATAAAGTAACGTTTACAGCTGGATTAACTTTTTAATGAGAATTAGTACTTTAATATTATGTTTAGTTTTTGTAGTGAGTGGATTCTCGCAAGAAGAAGAGAAGATAAAAGAGAAACCTGCAACACAAATGTATCAGATTTCTGATGATTTGCAATATGTTTATTCCAGACCAAAAGTGTTCAACTTTATAACAGGTTTACCCAGAAATTATGCGAACCTTGGTAAAGAGATTGTAAAAAAACAAAATTTAAAGTGGTTGGGATTAACTGCTGTAGTTACGGGAGTTCTTTTTGCCGGTGATGAAAAAATATTAGCAGAATCACAAACGGTTAGAGAGTTTGGAGTTACAGAAAAACACGAATATAAAATTTTGGGAGGAATGGTAGATGTTCCAACAAATACTTCTGCAGTTATGTATCATTTGGGGCATGGGAATACCACGTTAATAATAGGTTTGGGGTTTTTAACTGTTGGAGGTCTTAAAAAAGATTATAGAGCTATTCATACATCATCGCAAGTTTTAGAGGGGTTATTAACTCTTGGTTTTATTACCCAAGGATCTAAACGGATTTTTGGTAGGGAAAGCCCTCATGCGAAAACAAAACCAAGAGGTGATTGGCATGGGTTTCCTGGGTGGAATGAATATATGGAAAATACGTCAAGCTACGATGCGATGCCCTCAGGACATGTTGCAACATTAGCCTCTACTATAACTGTTATTGCTCGGAATTATCCTGAAGTAAAGTGGATACGACCAGTTGGTTACTCTTTAATAGGAGTTTTAGGAATAGAAATGATGAATAGTGGCGTACATTGGTCTTCAGATTATCCTTTAGGATTTTTAATCGGTTATGCTGTAGGAACAGTTGTAACGAATAGCAAAATCACAAAAATTAAAAAAGAAACATATTCTAATCGGTTAAAAGGTTTTGATACTAATCTGAGCTTTAATAGAGTAGGAGGAGATAATTTGTTAGGGGTACAGTTTGTGTTTTGATTCATTTTTATTATATTTAACTGCCTTATTTTGAGATTTTTTCAATTCACTATATTATTTATTCTATTACTCCAGCCATTTATTGGAAAGTCACAATATATTCCGTTTCCTGAAAATAATGCATTTTGGACGATAGAATTAGGCCCTGAATGGTGTGTAAACTCAACATCTTTATATCAATATCAGATAACTGGTGATACTATAATTAATAGTTTGACTTATTATAAACTTAATCAGAAAGGAGATTTTATTTGTAGTTCAGTTTTTTCATCTGGTAATGAAGATTATATTGGCTCTTTTCGAAATGACACTAGTAATAAGATAGTTTATTTTCTGCATAATGATAGTGTTTCGGAGAGTATATAATATGATTTCAATTTAGTTGCTGGGGATACTATTAAAGGTTATTTACAAGACTTAAGTAGTAATATTGGTCTTGGGTATTCAAATGTTTGTGTCATTGATTCGTTAGATTCATTATTGATTAATGGAAGTTATAGGAAGAGGTGGAATTACCACTCGATTTCACCATTATTTGATTTTTATAATTCAAATAACCCTAGTTTTATTGAAGGGATTGGAAATAAGTTTGGATTATTTGAAGGGCTACAAAATTTCATTAATTTATATTCTAATCTATTTTGTCATTCGGTAAACAACATAACTCTTTATGGAAATTCTACCTGTAATTTAATTACAGGAGTTAATGAGTTGGTTTTAGACAGTTCAGTAGTATATCCAAACCCTTTTACAACTCAAATATATATAGAGAATTCTAAAGTTAAGAGGGAGGTTATTATTACTGATATATCAGGAAAAAAAGTTTATCAAAATTTTAAAGAACGAAGTAGTATTGACTTATCTTTTTTGGAAGTTGGAATCTATTTTATAACAATTTCTACAGAAAAAGGTTTGGTTACTCAAAAGATTGTTAAACAGTAAACGACTAATAAAAAGTAGCTGGATTACTAAACAAATTCATATAGAATTTCATTGGCTTTACCTTTTGTCCTTCTTTAAACAAATACTGTTTTCCCTTATCATCAACCATTGGAACATGAGCGTTGATTCCATGTCCTACTAAAATATCATGTGCAAACCTGTTTTGAATTGCATGTCGCACTCTTTCACTATCAATACCAATACTTGCTTGATAATTTTGATAATAGTCTCCAGCGTATTTAAATTGAGCGCTTAGTAATCCATGTGAAAATTCAGTGTACTTTCCTCCAACTCTATTTTCATAGATTCCAACAAAAGGATAGTTTGGATCTGTGACTCTCTCTCCCATTTGACCAGTGAATAAGGTTGAATTTATTCCAAGCTGGTATTCATTTTTTTGATATTGCAATAGTATTCCTGCTGTTCTAAACCTATCTAACCTCGGAGTTCCTGAAAATAAATCATTCTCGACAATAAAATTAAAATGGTTCACTTCAATTGATACTGTTCCATTTCGTTGATTGGTTTCAATATCATTTAAATAAAAACGATAAGCATATCCAAAACTGTTTCTGTATTTAGTTTGATTACTTATAGGACTGTAAAATTCGTTAGATGTTGTGTCAGTTTTTCCATAACTGTAAACTATGCCTAATCCTAAAGTAGCTTCTAACGATTGTTTGTTTGGACCAAGATTTTTGTCATTAAAATAACACCTGAATTCTGGGTTGACTTGAAAATGATCTGTTTTATAAAAAGCATTTACTGTTCCACCAAAACGATTAATATGGGTTCCAATTGCAAAAACAACTCCTATATTAATTCCGAATTTTCCTTCTTTATATTGTTGAGAAAACATGCCTTTAGATAAACTAAAAAAAACAAGTAATATGATGATATGCTTTACCTTGACAAGCATTTATTGTTATTGATTCAGTTTATAAGTATAACCTAGGGTAATTTCTGTAAAATCGGCTTTGGCCATATTCGCTTTAATGTTTGCTCCAACAAATAAATTATGTTTAGGAAGCTTGTGTGTATTGATGAGGTATGCATTCATTCCGATTCTAGTTAGTAATCTTTTTTGAAGCATTAATCCAAGCTCTGTACCAGGATTAAATTTTTCATAAAAAGGTTTGTAGAGATTAATTCCTAAAAGAACATCAATACTCATGTGTCCCATTAGGAACTCATTTCCAATATAAAAATTAACATTAGAGGAGGATAAAACAGGATTATCAATTAATTCTGGAATATCATTATCTACAATATGATCGTAATAAGTTTTGTAATATCTATATGTAAACCCTGCTCTTAGCTTTATGTGTTTGTTAAATAATATAGCAGCACTTAAATCTGATGAATGCACAGGTTTTAGGTTCCCCATTTCTGGTCCTTCTGTTTCATCTTGATCGTGAAAACCAAAACCTTGCTCACAAGTAATGTAGTAATTTTTTAGTGAAACGTTTTGTCTTTTAATTCTTTTTGGATGAAAGTAATTGTCTTCTTTTTGATTGTAAAACTGACCAGAGATACTAGCCATAGGAGAGTTTACTCCTAGGTTGGGTAATTTGGTGTGGCCATTAGATTCGTGTGAAAAACCAACACCTAATTTTAATTTAAAGCCACCTTTTTTGTAAATAGATTTATAGATAAATGCTTTTACATCCCAAGTAAATTGTTGTCCAATAATTTCATTTTGTGGATTACTTACACTATCAAATCTAGTTGTAAAATAAGAAACTCCAGCCCCTAATTTTACGCTAAATGGATTTTTTAATTTGTTAAAGACTCTAAAAGATACAAAGGGTAAAATACTATACTGATGTCCTAATACTTGATTGTTTCCAAGATTAGAGTATAAAAGCATAAAACCTGTTTCTGAATAGTTATAGTATTTTGCCCATTTGGTTGTGTCATTATTAGTAGCTCCAAAGTTTAAAGCTATTGTTTTTTGAGTTCCTGTTGAAGGAAATACAAAATTATTACTGGCAGGAATAATCTTACCAATCATAAGTTCAGGCTCAAAAAAATGAGCGTTTGGTCTAACTGTATCCTGACCAAAACAATAGGAAGAAAAGCTAAAAAGTAAAAGGACTATTAGCTTATCTTTCCGTGACATTGTTTGAATTTTTTACCGCTTCCGCATGGACAAACTTCGTTTCTTCCAACTTTTTTCTCAACTCTAACAGGCTTCGCTTTTGGTTTTTCAGCTTCAGGAACACCTTCTTGCCTACCAGAATTAGATGCTGCTTCAGGTCTACTAGTTTGTAATTGGCTTGTGTCTGATTTTTTAACTGGTTGTTCTTTTTTTGTTTCAATGTTTCCACCCTCTTGTCTTGGCAGGTTACATTTCATTAAGAAACTTCCAACTTCTTTATTCATTTTAAGAAGCACCTCATTAAATAGTTTATAAGCTTCAAACTTATAAATTAATAAAGGGTCTTTTTGTTCGTGAACAGCATTTTGAACAGACTGTTTTAACTCGTCCATTTCTCTTAAATGCTCTTTCCAATCTTCATCAATCATTGCTAAGATAACTGATTTCTCAATTTCTTTAGTCAATGTTTTTCCTTCTGATTTTACTGTTTTTTCTAGAGGAGTTGTAATGTTTATTGTTTTAATTCCGTCAGAAATAGGAACTACAATATTTTCGTATTGAGCACCTTGGTTATCGTAAACATCTTGAATTATTGGTAATGCTGTGTTTGCAATAAAAGCAGATTTTTTGATGTAGTGACCAACACCTCTCTCATGTAAATCTTCAGTTAATTGAAGCACATTTCCTTCAAAAAATTCTTTTTCTGAAAAAGGACATTCTAAAGAAAGCAATCTAAATAATTCTAGTTTAAATCCGTCAAAATCTCTCTGTTCTTGGAATTCGATTACGATAGATTCGCAAACATCATAAACCATATTAGAAATTTCAACACCTAAACGTTCTCCATATAAAGCGTTTCTTCTTTTCGTATAGATAACTTCACGCTGAGAGTTCATGATGTCGTCATACTCTAATAAACGCTTTCTAATTCCAAAATTGTTTTCTTCAACTTTCTTTTGTGCTCTTTCAATAGATTTAGAAACCATAGAATGTGAAATAACTTCACCTTCTTCTAATCCCATTCTATCCATTAATTTGATAATACGCTCAGAGTTAAATAAACGCATTAAGTTATCCTCTAAAGAAACAAAGAATTGAGAAGATCCCGGATCTCCCTGTCTTCCTGCTCTTCCTCTTAGCTGTCTATCAACACGTCTCGAATCATGTCTTTCTGTACCCACAATGGCTAGTCCACCGGATTCTTTAACACCCTCGCCTAGTTTAATATCTGTTCCCCTTCCAGCCATATTGGTTGCAATAGTTACAGCCCCTGGTTTACCAGCTCCAGCTACAATGTCAGCTTCACGTTGGTGTAGTTTTGCATTTAACACGTTATGTTGAATTCCTCTCATTTTAAGCGTTCTACTTAAAAGTTCAGAAATTTCAACAGAAGTTGTACCAACTAAAACGGGTCTATTTTGACCAACTAGAGTAACCACTTCTTCAATAATTGCATTGTATTTTTCACGAGTGGTTTTATAAACCATATCTTCTCGGTCATCTCTTTGTATCGGTCGGTTTGTTGGAATAACAACCACATCTAATTTATAAATATCCCAAAGCTCTTGAGACTCTGTTTCTGCAGTACCAGTCATCCCAGATAACTTATGGTACATTCTAAAGTAGTTCTGTAAAGTGACCGTAGCATAAGTTTGTGTAGCTGCTTCAACTTTTACATTTTCTTTAGCTTCAATAGCTTGATGAAGTCCGTCAGAATATCTTCTTCCGTCCATAATACGACCAGTCTGCTCATCAACAATTTTTACTTTGTTGTCCATCACAACATATTCTACATCAATCTCAAACATACCATATGCTTTCAATAATTGGTTGATGGTATGAATTCTTTCAGCTTTTACTGAGTAGTTCTGAATCATTTCATCCTTCTTCGCTAGCTTATCAGTATCAGAAAGTTCTGATTTTTCAATATCAGCCACTTCCATACCAATATCTGGCATTACAAAGAATTGGCCATCATCACCAGATCCAGTAATTAAATCAACACCTTTCTCTGTTAGTTCAACACTATTTGTTTTCTCGTCAATAATAAAATAAAGTTCCTCATCAACTTTAGGCATTTCCTTATTTTGGTCCTGCATAAAATAGTTCTCCGTTTTCTGAAGCATAGCTTTTATACCATGCTCACTTAAAAACTTGATTAGAGCTTTGTTTTTTGGTAAACCACGGTGAGCTCTCAATAAAGCCATACCGCCTTTCTCATCTGCTTCTTTAGTTAACTTTGTTCCTTGAATAGCCGGAGCTAACATTTTTTTAGCTTCGATTAAAGCGTTTTGAACATACTTTTTTTGAGCCGCCATTAATTTCTCAACTCTTGGTTTTAACTCATGAAATTCATGAATATCTCCTTTTGGCGTTGGACCAGAAATAATTAATGGAGTTCTTGCATCATCAATTAATACAGAATCAACTTCATCAACAATTGCATAATGATGTTTACGTTGTACCAAATCTTCTGGTGAACGAGCCATGTTATCTCTTAAGTAATCGAAACCAAACTCGTTGTTTGTTCCGTAAGTAATATCAGCTAAATAGGCTTGTCTTCTTTCTTCAGAATTTGGTTGATGCTTATCAATACAATCAACAGTTAAACCATGGAACTCAAAAATTGGAGCCATCCATTCACTATCTCTTTTTGCTAAGTAGTCATTAACTGTAACTAAGTGAACACCTCTTCCTGCAATTGCATTTAAGTACATCGGTAGTGTTCCTACTAAGGTTTTACCCTCACCAGTCATCATTTCAGCAATTTTACCTTCATGCAAAACTCTACCACCAATTAACTGAACGTCATAATGAACCATTGCCCAAGAAACCTCTACACCAGCAGCTAGCCAAGAATTGTGGTAAATAGCTTTATCACCATTAATTTCAACGCTATCTCTTTCTGCAGCCATGTCACGATCCATTTGATTGGCCGTAACTTCAACTATTTTGTTTTCTGCAAATCTTTTTGATGTCTCTTTGACAACCGCAAAAGCTTCACCTCTAATTTCAGTTAAAACCTCTTCAACTTGCTCAAGAATTTCTTTACCTAAAGCATCAATTTTAGCGTAAATATTTTCTTTCTCAACAATAGAGAGTTTAAGATCTGTTTCTATTTGTGCTTTTAATGCGACAACTTCGTCATCTTTTGCTTTTGTTTTAGTAGCAATTCGGCCTTTTAATTCGGTCGTTTTTGCTCTTAATTCATCATTACTTAATGAAGAGATAGTGTTATAGTGTAACGCGACTTCCTCTATAATTGGTGATAATTCTTTAAAATCTCTATCTGTCTTACTCCCTACAAAGGTTTTAAGTACTTTACTTAATATTCCTGATGCATTCATATGCTCTAATTTATTTTTCTATTCTTAGTCAAAAATGTTACCAATGTAATCTTTCTGCCAAGATGACTTATATAGCGGCCAAATTTAGCTATTTTAAGTGTAGTTTTTGAGCTCAAAAGAAGAAAATTATGAATTGCTAAAACACTAAGTTCTTTAAGTGTTTTCGATTAATTATATTTGCATACCCAAAATGATAAAAACCTAATGTTAGTTACCAAAACATTTAATATAAAGACACTTAATTTGAGCGAAAAAATACGTTGTTACGCACAAATGTTTAAACTGAAACTGACATCTTTTGTTGTTATTTCAGCGATAATGGGTTATTTTATGGGGGGTGCAACTTTTAATTTAACAGAAATTATTTTTTTAGTTGTTGGAGGATTTTTAATTACTTGTACTTCTAACGCTTTAAATCAGGTTATCGAAAAAGAACATGATAAGTTGATGGACAGGACGAAAAAAAGGCCTCTTCCAATGAATAGGTTAAGTATTAAAGAAGCAATTTGGGTTTCTTCTATTTTAGGCGTAATTGGAATCACAATGCTTTGGATGTTAAATCCATTAACGGGTGTTTTAGGCGCATTAGCGATTTTTATGTACGTTGCTTTATACACTCCTTTAAAAAGAATTTCTACCATTTCTGTTTTTGTTGGAGCTTTTCCTGGAGCTTTTCCTCCAATGTTAGGTTGGGTTGCTGCAACTGGTAGTTTTAGCGTTGAAGCAGGTATTTTATTTGCTATACAATTTATATGGCAGTTCCCTCACTTTTGGGCAATTGCTTGGAAAATTAATGACCAATATTCCAAAGCAGGATTTAAGATGCTTCCTTATGGGAAGAAAGATAAAAGAACAGCTGGGATTATTGTACTGAGTAGTTTGGCTCTTTTTGCATCTAGTATATTGCCAGAGTATATCGGTTTTACTGGGAGAATTGCAACAATAGGCTTGTTTATTCTTTCTGCCTTAATGGTTTATCCTACAATAAGATTATTTCAGACGTTAGATGATAAATATGCATTACGAACTATGTTGATGTCGTATTTGTATTTAATACTATCGTTAACAATTATACTTATAGATAGAGTTTACTAATGAGCGAAACAAAACACAAAAAATTAATCATTTTTATATCTATTTTTTTACCAGTTGCCGTTGCAGCTTTGTTTGGAATAAATTTACAAAAATTAGGATTCGATGTTGAACCATTAAGCTTTTTACCTCCAGTTTATGCAGGGATAAACGGATTAACTGCTATAATACTAGTATTAGCTGTTTTAGTAATTAAAAAAGGAAATAAAAAGCTTCATGAAGTGTTAATGAAAATATGTATTGGTTTGTCTATTCTTTTTTTAGGAATGTATATTGCTTACCACATGACTTCTAATTCGACTTCTTTTGGTGGTGAAGGGGCAATTAAAATGCTGTATTTCATTATTCTTATTTCACATATTATCTTATCAATAGCTATTATCCCTTTGGTGTTAATTACCTATTCAAGAACTCTATCTAAGCAGTTTGATAAGCATAAGAAAATTGCAAAAATCACTTTCCCTATTTGGTTGTATGTTGCTGTAACCGGAGTAGTGGTATACTTTATGATTTCTCCTTATTACGTTTAGTCAGTTTCGTGTGTTTTCTTGAGAGACTCTTTTAACAATTCTGGAAATTTTGCTTTAAATAAATTTAATCGAGGTATAGAGACTGCCTTTATATATCCTTGGTTTGGGTGTAATCTTTCATAGTTTTGATGATAGGCTTCTCCTAACCAAAACTTTTTAAAAGACATCACTTCTGCACCAACTTTTTTAGGTGCTAATTCAGTATTTAGCTCTTTTATTTTTTGAGTTATAATTTGTTTTTCTTCTTTATTACTATAAAAAATAATAGAACGATATTGCGATCCGTTATCAGGTCCTTGACCATTTACTTGCGTAGGGTTTTGTGATCCAAAATAAACATCAACTAAACTCTTAAACGAAATAATTTCAGGGTCATAAATAATTTCTACAGCTTCAGCATGCCCAGTTTTTCCTGTATTAGAATCTTCATAAGTTGGATTTTGGGTATGACCTCCCGAATAACCAGATAAAGATTCACTTACTCCATTTAGACTTTCATAAACAGCTTCTACACACCAAAAACAGCCAGAAGCAAAGTAAGCTCTTTTTAAGTTAGGATTTTCTAATAGCTTCTGATAAGCTACTTCTTGATTAGGCGAGGGGGTAGTTGTTTGACATGAGCCTAACACAATAGTAAAGCACAATAAGAATAAGAGATTAACTGTTTTCATAATTTCAAATTTAGAAAGCTAAAGTTAAGCTCTATTTAATAAGTTTCTACTATTAAAATCTAATCAAATATTTGTTTGTCAGTAGAGTGACAAATAAAATAAGTGCTATAGGAAATTTAATATCTAATATAGTTATATGTTACTTTAAGCGGAGTATTTATTTTATGATTTCTCCTCATTATGTTTAGTGTTGTTAGAAAGAACTTAAAAAAACCCTAAGTAATCAAAGCGAAGTAAATAATTTAAAAAGAATTTACACTAGGTTATTTTTTTCGTTTTGTTGAAACCAAATGTAATGCAATCAGCCAATATATTGAGATTGTTGGCAAATCGTTATTCTCTTATAAGCTGTATAGTTTTAGTTTCTCCTTTCATTTTTATAGATAAAAAGTACAAACCTTTTGGTTGATCTAAATCAAGTTTGATGAAATCAGTAGCAGATTACTTTTGAGTTAATATTTTTTATCCCAAACTATTGGCTATAGTTATTATAACGTGTTGTTTGACTTCCCCTAAATTAATTGATAGATTATGCTTAGTTGGATTTGGGTAGATTAAGATATTTTATCTGAGTTGTTTTTAATTATATCAACAGATGTAACTAAATAGCATAAAGAAGTGTCAGAGCAACCATTTTCTTATAACATAAAAATAATCCAGAGAACGTCAAGCACAGCTAGATCTTAGAAAAGGTAATTGTTGGGATAATGCGGTAGTTGAAAGGGTTTTAAAAGGATTAAACAGGAATGGTTAAATAGATTAAATTCACTTCTTTAAGATGCCTTTCGCCTTTAGAAATGGAAGTGAAATTAAGAGGATTTATTATAATAGCGGCTTAGAAAAATTAGTCGCAAATTTAATAGGTAGTCCACTTTTTCTTTCAACAGAAAAATAACTCAAAGTATGAGTCGTAAGTGTAATTGTTGGTACAATGCAGTTGCTGAAAGTTTCTTTAAGTCAATTAAACAATGGCTACACAGATTTAAATTCACCTCTTTTAATCAATTATTTGATTCAGTAAGTGATTCTTAATTGTTACAATACAGAAAGATTACACTCCTCTTTAGGTTATCTCTCGCCTTTAGAAATGGAAGTGAAATTAAGAGGGATTATTAAAATAGCAGCTTAGAATAATTAGTCACAAATTTACTAGGTAGTCCAACTGCTCCAGCAATATTTTTTTGTTTTATTTGGTCCGCTATAAATTTATCAGCCGCAGGTTCATTGCTTAGCTTTTGCGCACAAACCCTGTAGGTGGAAAAAATAAAAAATAAGGAAAGTAAAAAATAGTTCATAATAATAGTGTTTCTGTTAAATAAATCAATAACTGCACCAAGTTTACACCAAGCGTATCGCCTTCTTTTTTTCTTAATATTGGCAGCAAAAAACCTCAAACTCTAAAATGACCTTTTTTTGGCTGAGAAGCTGGTAGCTGCTCTAATTTATTTTAAAGTAGGCAGATGATGCCTTGGTCACATTCATTTTGCCTTAAAGAAACTACTCAAAATAGACAGATTTAGATTGAAGCATAGGAGTTTATCCTTCTTTTCGGCACTTCAAATTTAATGACATAAACTTCAGAAATAATCTAGTTGAAATGTTTTACTTAAGGTGTTTGGCTACATCCATTTTGATAGCATAGGAGTAAGCGCCTATGGTTGTATTTATCACAATAATGCGTTTAAACGCAAAGTATAGCCAATAGCTCATTTTTTATTTTTAATGGGAACAAATGAAAGGAGACATTACCAAAAAAAGTTAAAATCCCCCGATGCTAAACATCAGGGGATAGCAACTGTTATTGTTTAATTACCCTATAGACTTTAAAGTCATTTTGAGTACCAATCCGCAAGAAATAAACCCCTTTACTTTCATTACTTAAATCAAAGTTCATACTGCTTCTTTGGGTTTCTCCTTCGAAAATTACTTTCCCCGTAATAGAGTGAAGTGTGTATTTCATAGCTTGGGTTTTATCAAAGCTAATTTTAAAACTATGACTGGTTGGGTTGGGTGAAATAATAACATTATTAGTATTGCTGCTGTTTTGGAGACCAACACTCGTAACGTTGTAGCAAGTTGAAGTTTCTGAACATCCATTTTTATCTACAACTACAGCATAATCACCATTTACAGTAGCGGTATAGGTTTGGTTGATGGCACCATTAATTGGTGTCATTGCAGGACAATTTAACCATTGGTAAGTTGCGCCTGTTTCATTGGCCGTTAACGCTGTACCTATCTGAGATACTGTTGTGTTTACTGTATTGATAGTTAAATCAAGCGTAACAGTAGAATCACAACCTGCGGCATTGGTAAGCACATGAGTAGCGATATTGTTTGAAGCCGTGTACGTTACACTATCTATCCAAGTGTAATTGTCACAAGCTGTGATGACATCTGTAGCACTGTTACTG